>DAIDBG010000220.1 GCA_027310225.1 bacterium
GCTGCAGACGGCGGCCGGGCCTGCGGCTGCGCGGGACCGGCCAGCACCCGGCTTCGCCGCCGGCACGGCCTCGCTCGTTGCCTCCGGCCCTTTCCCGGAAAGCGCGCTCGGCATCCAGCCCATCATGGTGGCGATGCCCACGATGCTGAACACGATCACCGCGACCGCGGCGACCACCATCATCGGGTAGAGCATTCCGTTGCGTTTATCCATCGTGCTGGTATTGAGGAGTTCCACGGCTCTCCCCCCTTGCGCTCTGGCAACTCGACATTGGCGGCACTACCCGCCTTAGAACGCGTTCTTCACCGCAGCCACGCCTGAATTCAATCGTCCTATCCCGGCCATCGGCACGCGATAGCGCGCCCCTGGCGCATTCCAGCCTGTCGTCCAGCAACCCTCATGCCAGGCTGAAACATATGCAGAATCAATTGGTTGTCCGGTCATCCCAGTGCGTGAGTTGTCGCCGTCCGACAACAGCGTTGCGGCGGCGCAAAGCACCGAATTGATTTGCCGGGGGTTTTACAGTCGCAAGACAGCGACAGCGATGACGAAACGCGCGCCGAACGGCACTGCGCCGCCCGCTCGAACGCCCGCAATCAGGACGGCGCTCCCGCGTCCGCCTCGATCAGGTGGTTTTAACCGCCTTGAACAGCTTGGGCTCGAGCTGATGGCGCTGCAGCAGCTTGTAGAACTCGGTGCGGTTGCGCTTGGCGAGCCGCGCCGCCCGGGTGACGTTGCCGTCCGTGATCTTCAGCAGCTGCGTGAGATACTCGTGCTCGAACCTCCGGCGCGCTTCCTCGAAGGAGGCGAATTCGGTCTGCTGGTTCTGGATCGCCTGCTGTGTGAGCGACACGGGGATCAGAGAGGTGGTGGCGAGCGCGACCGATTGCTCGACCACGTTGTAGAGCTGGCGCACGTTGCCGGGCCAGACGGCCGCCACCAGGAGCTCCATCGCTTCGGGCGCGAGACCATTGATGGATTTCTTGTATTTCCCGGCGAGCGTGGCGAGAAAGTGGTTGGCGAGCAACGGGATGTCCTCGCGCCGTTCGGCGAGCGGCGGCAAGGCGAGAGAAACCACGTTGAGCCGGTAGTAAAGGTCCTCGCGGAAATTCCCCGCCGCCATCTCGGACTCGATGTTGCGATGGGTGGCCGAGATCATGCGCACGTCCACGTCGAAACTCTGGGTCGAGCCTACGGGGCGCACTTTCTTCTCCTGCAGCACGCGCAGCAGCTTCACCTGCAGCGCGACCGGCATGTCGCCGATCTCGTCGAGGAAGAGCGTCCCCTTGTCAGCAGTCTGGAACAGCCCCTTGTGGTCCCGCGTCGCGCCGGTGAAGGACCCTTTCACGTGGCCGAAGAGCTCCGATTCGAGCAGCTGCTCGGGAATGGCGCCGCAGTTGATCGCGACGAACGGCTGGCCGGAGCGCGGGCTCGCATTGTGGAGCGCGCGCGCCAGCAGTTCCTTGCCGGTGCCGGACTCGCCGTAGATGAATACGCTTGCATCGCTTTTCGCCACCAGCCGCGCCTTGGCGAGCACGTCCTCCATCGCCGGATTGCGCGTGATGATGCTCTTGCGCCATCCCTCGCCCTCACCCGCCGGCTCCGCGGCGCCCGCCGTCCCGCCCACCGCCAGCGCGCGCTCGACCTCGGCCAGCAGGGCCTTGGCGTCGAACGGCTTGGTGAGATAACCGAAGACGCCGCGCTTCACCGCCCCCACAGCATCGGGGATGGTGCCGTGGGCGGTGAGGATGATCACCGGCAGAGTGGGATGCAAGGCGCGGATCGCCTCGAACAGCGCCATGCCGTCCATGCCGCTCATCTTCAGGTCGGTCACCACCATCTGGGGCCGCGCCACGCTCAGGCGCGCGAGCGCCTGTTCCCCGTTCTCCGCGGTGGTCACCGCGTAGCCGGCGGCGACGAGCCGGATCTCGATCAGCCGCAGCAGATCGGGGTCGTCGTCCACTACCAGGATAGTGCTTCGCAATGAGCTCATCGTTTGCGTGTCGCTCCGCTTTCGCGCTCGATCATGCTCCGTTCGAGCGACTTGAGCGCGTCGAGTTTCTGCTGCAGTCCCTGCGTGTTGGCCTCCAGGCGCCTGCGCTCCTGGATGTGGGACACGAGCAGGAACGCCAGCCCGGAAAGCTGGCCGTCCTGGTTCCTGGCCAGTGGGTCGAGCAGATCCAGCGCGCGCGGCTCGTCGCTGTAAGGCGTGTTCGGCACCGCCAGCACCATCGCGAGGCGCACCCGGTTGAAGTCCGATGGCGAGCGCGCGTAGGCCAGACGCGCCGTTTCGTGCTCCTTGCCGAGCTCGGCACCCGTCAGCTTCCTGAGGTAGTTGAAGTAGAGCAGCAGATTGTCGGAATCGGAGACCGGCGGCGGGCTGCCGGCCTGTACCCAGGGGGCGGCGGGCTTCTGGGTCTCGGTCCCGAGCGGCGCAACGCAGCCCGCGAGCAGCGCGCTAAAGATGAGACCGAGCGCGGTGCGATTGCACCTCATGCCGCCCCCTCATCGGTGCGCGTGAGCGGCAGCCGCACCCGCAGATGGGCCCCCTGCCGGCTGTCCACGACCTCCACGCTGCCGCCGTGCGCAAAGACATACTCCTTCACCACCGACAGCCCTACGCCGGTGCCGCCCACCCGGCTGGCGCCGGTGTGCCGTCCCTGATAGAAGGGGTCGAAAATGCGGCTGCGGTCCCCGGGCGCGATGCCCGGCCCCTGGTCAATGACGTCGAGCTCGAGCGCTCCGTCGTCGTGGCGCGCCTCGATGCGGATGAAGCCGCCTGCTGGAGAAAATTTCACCGCGTTTGACACCAGGTTATCGAGGACGACCCGCAATTTTTCCGGATCCGCGGACAGCATAACATCATCGGCGGCGACCTGAAGCGCCAGTCCTCTCGCCTTGATGGCAAGCCGCTGGTCCCCGGCCACGTGCTCGATGATCTGCCGGATGCCCACCGGCTCGAGATCAACGGTCACCTTGCGGAACTGGCTCGCGCCGTAGGAGAGCAGATCCTCGATCAGCTTCTGCAATTCTACACTGTTATGGCGCAGAATCTCGGTAATCTCGCGCTGTTCGGCAGTGAGCCTTCCGACCGCTTCCTCGGACAGCAGCTCCGCCCCCTCGCGCAACGCGGTGAGCGGGGTCTTCAGTTCGTGCGATACCTGCCGCAGGAAGCGGTTCTTCTGCTGCTCGAGCTCAAGGAGCTCGCGCCGCATCCATTCCAGGCGCTCGCCCAGCTGTTCGAGGTCCTGCGGTCCGCTCACCGCCACCGGCGCCGCGAATTGCCCGCGCCCGAGCTGCCGGATCGCGGCGTCAATCTGGCTAATCGGGCGCGCGATGAGCAGCGAGAACCCGATCACCAGGAACACGACGACCGGGACCAGCGCCAGCAACTGCCAGAACGTGATGCGCTGCGCCTGCGCGGCCGCTGCCCGGAGCGCCCCGATCTCACGGTCAATGAGCGCGTTGCTGCGCTCGGTGATCGTCTGCGCGTACTCGGCCAGCCCGACGAAGTCCTCCACGGCGTCCCGCAGCTGCGGCGCGGTGGCGCGGGAGTCGGACAGTACCGCGAAGATCGCGGCCTCGCCCCGCACGATCTGGTCGAGCGCTTGCTTCTGCTCGCCGTCGAAGGGCAGGTATGCAAACAGCGCCGCCGTCTGGAGCAGCTGCTTGCGGGCGACGTTGTAGGCATCGAGCAGCGAGCGGTCCCCGAGGATCACGGTCTGCCGCGCGGTGCGTTCCATGGTGGTCAGCAACTCGGCGAGGCGGCGGCTGCTCTGCGTCGCCTGCACCGCCTGGTACACGGCGCGCTGGCTGCGGTTGGCGATCTGGTCCACCGAGATCGTGGTGTTGATCAGCGCGAAGATGAGCGGCAGCGCGACGAGCGAGAACCCGATGACGAGCAGCCTAAGAAACGAGCGGGGATAGTAGCGCTGCATGCGGTGCTCTCGAAGAAACGCCCCAAGCTCACGGCCGTCGCCGCGTTTCGTGCCGTCGCCTGCCGCCCGGTGCGGCGCCACGTCCGACAGGCTGCCAGGCGTTGGGGGACGGGCGATGGCTGCCTCATATATTGTAGCCGCGAGCCGTCACGCTGCACGAGTGGAACGGCGGCCCGCTCGCGGGGTCCGGCTCGCGCAGGAAAGCGGCGCATCAAGCGCCGGTTTCCGCCAATACGTCCTTGAGGATGTTGAGAACGATGCACGTCCCGGCCTGGATCAGCACAACATCGTCCCCTGCGATCACGCGCTCGCAGCCCGGCAGCAGCCGCGTGAGCCTGCTTTCGAGCTTCACGCTTGCCGGCACCGCGACCGGCCTTTGCGCCGGGGGCCCGGCCGCCATCAATCGGTGGTTTACCCTTCCAGCTTCTGGTTCTTGTCCTCGATCGCCTTGATCAGCCCGTCAATGCCCGAGCGCTGGATTTCAGCCTGGAACGAGCTGCGATAGTTGGTGACGAGGCTCAGGTTTTCCACCACCACGTCGTACACCTTCCAGCCGGTGGATGTGCTGGTCATCCGGTAATCCATCGCAATCGGCTTCCTGCCCCGCTCCTTGACCAGGGTCCTCACCACCGTTTCGGTGTCTCCGGATTTGAGCGCGGACGGCCTTACTTCGACCGTGTAATCGCCGCCTACCTGCGCAAGCGCGGTGGTATAGGTGCGCACCAGCAGCGTGCGGAACCCGCGCTCAAGCGCTTCCCGCTGCGCCGCGCTCGCCTGCGACCAGGAGCGTCCCGTGGCGAGCCGGGTCATCGTCGTGAAGTCGAAGTGCTTCAGCACCTTCTTCTCGGCAAGGTCCACCAGCGCGCGCTGGTCCTTGGTCTCCTTGATCACGGCGAACACATCATTCACCGTGCTCTTGACCAGCGCGTCGGGCGCCGGGTCCTGCGCCTGCGCGGCGAGCCCCGTCATGAGGACGAACCCGCCTGCAATCCGTGCCATCGCCATCATGAGCGATCTCCCCCTATTGACGATGTCATCCGTCATCATCACTCTGCCGCCAGCCATCAACACGTTAGTAATCATTTTCATGATGCGGTTCCTCGCTTTCCCGTTCCACGCGCAATACCTTCACACGGTGCAATTGCCGTGCCAAGACGGGTTGCCGCAGACAAATCAAGGGCTTTGCACTGGGATTTGGGATTTTCAACACGCGCGATTGTCGCCGCCCGGCGACATGCATCTTAATCGAAAGACCTACGACACCGACACCTTCTGTCCGATAGGGCCGCGGATGGTGACGCGCGAGGCGATCGGGCTGCTCAGGAACGGGGAGGTGGACGAGTCGCGGCGAGGGGTTCCGAGGCTAATCCGCCTGCGCGAGCTCGCGCAGCATCTTGTGCAGGCCCGTGACGACCCGCGCGAGGCGCTCGTAGTCCACCTTGTCCGGGGTGTCGTGCACCGTGTGGTACCACGGGTAACGGTAGAGCGCCGTGTCCGTCACCATCAGCGCCGGATAGCCCTCCTTCCAGAACGACCAGTGGTCCGACCAGTCCACGCCGGGGAGAAACGCCGGCGCGGCCGCTCCCTCCGACGGGAATTCGGCATGGCGGCGGAAGCTCGCGATCACCTCGTGCAGCAGCGCGCGCGAACGCAGATTCGAGACGAACGCGATGAAGTTGCCGGTCGAGGGATAAAAGAAGTTGAGCGGGAACGGATAGCGCTGGCTTCGCGGCTCCTCCGAGTAGTAGCCGATGGTCTCGAGCGAGAACATCGCGACGATATTCTCGCCCCACTCCTTCGAGCGCCGGGCGTAGTAGCGACTGCCCATCTCGTCGCCGCGATAGAATGGCGGCTCCTCGTTCACGAACGCGACGAAGCGCAGCGTCCGCGCGGGCTTCGCCTCCTTGAGCAGCCGCGCGAGCTCGAGCATCGCGCCGACCCCTGAGCCGTTGTCGTTCGCGCCCACCGCGCCGAGCACCGAATCGTAGTGCGCTCCGACCAGCACGATCTCGTTCCCCCGCGCGCCGCCCGGTACTTCCACTTCCAGGTTGCGTACTTCGCCAAGCTCCGTCTCGATCCGCTGCGCCCCGACGGCGTAGCCAATTCCGGAAAGCGTGCGCTCGATGTAGCCCGCCGCTTCCTCGAGCGCCTGCCGGTTCCACAGGTTGTGCTCACGGCTCGCGATTGCCGCGACGTGTTGCCGCAGGTTGTCAGCAATGACCCTCTCCTCGACGCTGAGCGGTTTTAACGCGCCGGGGTACGAGACGCCGGGCACCTTGACCCTGTACCAGAGCCAGAGCAGCCAGGCGGTCGCAGCAGCCAGGGTGAGCCAGAAGAGCATGCGCGCTGCGCGCCGCATCCAGTGATTGGGTGATTAAGTGGCCGGGTGATTAAGTGACGAGGATCAACACCTGCGGAGCACGCCGGTTTGCACTCAATCACATAATCACTCAGCTGAGCGGGGCGATCTTGAGCTCCGCGGCGAGCTGGTTGAGGGCCGATAGCAGCGGCGCAGGCAATGGAATACCGTTGCGGGTGCGGTCGGCGCGCGCGGCGTGGCTGCCTTCGCCCGGCAGGCGGATGCGCTCCACGCCGGGCAGGCGCTGCGAATTGCGGAGATCGCGGATCAGGGCGTCCATGCTCTTCTTGAACTCCGCGACCGGCTGGAACGCCTCGATGTTGATCGCGACGATGACGTGCCCGGTGTTGGTCGGCGTCGCGTCGTCGGCATTGAAGTCCACCACGTCGCGGCCCATGGCCGCGCCATTGAGCGTGCCGGCGAGCAGCCCGAAGATCAGCGCGAGCCCGTAGCCCTTGTAGCCGCCGATCGGCAGCAGGAAGCCTTCGTTCGCGCGCTTCGGATCGGTGAGCGGGCGTCCCTGCCGGTCCATCATCCAGCCCTCGGGCATCATCTCCCCGCGCTGGGCCTTGGTCTTCACCTTGCCGTAGGCGGCCACCGTGGTCGCCATGTCGAGGATGATCGGCGGCTCCTCGCCAGCGGGCACCGCCACCGCGATCGGGTTGGTCGAGAGCAGCATGTCGAGCCCGCCCCACGGCGGCAGGTGGTTCGCGTTGCCCACCGCGAGATAGAGCCCGATCATGTCGTGCGCGAGCGGCACCGTGGCGTAGAGCGAGGCGGGCCCCGCGTGGTTGCTCCATCTCACGCCCACCCACGCGACACCGGCGTCCTTCGCCTTCTCGATCGCGCGCTCCGTGGCAAAGCGCATCACGAGATGCCCCATGCCGTTGTCGCCGTCCACCAGCGCCATGCCCGCAGCCTCGCGCACGACCCGGATATCGGGCTTCACGTTGACGGCGCCGCCCTTGATGCGGCGGATGTACTGCGGCAGCCGGAATATCCCGTGGCCTTCGGAGCCCTGCACGTCGGCGCGCGTCATGAGCTCGCCGATGATCCTCGCGTCGCCCGGCGGCACGCCGACCGCTCCCATCGCGCGCGCGATGAACGCTTCCAGCTTCTGCGCGGGCACGCGCAGCGGTGTCGTCGTATCTGCCATGGCTGCCGTCGTCTGTCACTTCTTCCCGGGCGGGATGACCGGAAGAAGCAGGTACGACGCCTTGTCGCCGCCGGTGTAAACCGTGTTCTCGCCACCCGTGTTGTAGGCGGCATGATAGTGCGTATACGGCGCGCTTCCCACGCCGTCGCGCGGCTGGATGTCGAGCCGGATGCGGTGCCCCTTTCCGAACACCATGCCGGTGGGCCAGATCTCGATCTCGCATTCCACCGGCTCGCCCGGCTTCAGCCACCAGCGCTCGTCGTGTGCGTGGTACGGGCGGTAAGGAAGCGAGAGTCCGGGGTCGAGCTTGCGGTGAGACGCGCGCAGCCAGCCCTTGGCCACCGGAACCTGCTGGCCCTGCTGGCCGACCTCCCACACGTCCTTGCCGTCGCGGCCGATGTTGCGGACGGTGACGAACAAGTCCATGTCCTTCTGCGTGCCGGAGACCCACAGCACGAGCTTGACCGGGCCGGTCACTTCGGTGTCCTCTTTCAGCGGCTCGGTCTCGAACGAGATCCCGGTGCGGTGCATGCTGCCTGCCGCGAGCATGGTGGACGAGGCGGAGGCGACACCCGCGTGCGACACGCCAGTCGCCGAGTAGGTCACCGCAGATTCCCGCGCCGGGGCCCTCCCGAGCAGCCTGCCTTCGCGCCCCATCGGATCCGATGCCGGCTCTTTCCGCTCCGCCTTGAGATAGAACCGGGTCCATTGCGTGCGCGCGAGCGGCCATTCGTTCTCGAAGCGGAACGAATAGTCCTTCATGGTGCCGCCGCCGGTGCGGATCATGAGCTTCACCGGTGGCTCCTTCATGATCCCGGTGTCAATGCCCTTCAGCCAGTAGTCGAACCAGCGCAGCTGGTCCGTGCGCCCTTCCTCGGTGTAGAAGGCGTGGTAGTGCGTACCGGTATGAATACGCAGCTTCTTGTGCCGGGAGGCGGCGCGCATGTAGCCCTCGGTATTGCCGCGCAGGTGCAGGTTGTGCCCGCTCCAGTTGCCCGCGCTGAGGAAGGGAATCGTGATCCTGTCCCAGCGCGCGCTGCGATTCGCCCACCAGCCGGTATCGAGGCTGTGCCGCATGTAGTTGTAGAGCCGCTCGTTGCGGAACGCGTCGGGGTTGTATTCCTGCGGATCGCCCAGCAGATGGTGGGCCATCTGCGTCGCGTACCAGGTGGCGAGATAGTAGAGCTGGAAGATTCCCCCGTGGAACACCGCGTCCCGGTAGGCGTCGCCGTAGCCCTCCCACGGGATCAGCGCCTTGAGAGAGGGGGGCTTCAGGCCCGCTACCCGCCACTGCGTCGTGGCGTGATAGGAAATGCCGGCCGTGCCGATATTGCCGCTGCACCATTTCTGGCGCGCCGCCCACTCGATCGAATCGTAAAAATCGAGCGTCTCCTGCCAGCCGCCGGGGTCCGACAGCCCGGGCGACTTGCCCGAGCCGCGCGTGTCCACGCGCACGCACGCGTAGCCGCGGGGAACCCACCACAGCGGATTGACCGTTTCCCACGTCATCCAGGGATTGGCTTTCTCCTCCAGGTCCGACGGCGGCACCCACACCTTGTCCTTCTGGTAGGCGCTGATGTTGAGGATCGCGGGGAACCGGCCCTTTTCCCTAGGCCGGTAAACATCGGCGTAGAGGATCGCGCCGTCGCGCATCCTGACTTTAACGTCTTTCTCGATCGCCAGCGTATAGCGCGGCTGCGAAGTTGTTGCGGTCATCGGCGTCGCTTTCTCCGGTCGTTTTCCGGCGCCTGAGCAGTGGGTCGAATAGCTGGAACGGCACTAGTCGATCTTCACCTTGTTGTCCTTGATGATCTTGTCCCAACGCCTCATCTCGGACACGACGTAGGCGTCGAAAGCGGCCGGTGACTCACTGATACTGAGCGGGGTCTGACGTTTAGCCAGAACGCCTTCCGCCTCCAGCTCCTTCATCGCCGCGACAGCGACGGCGTACAGCCTGGCCACGATGGGCTTCGGCGTGCGGGCGGGCGCGAAAATGCCGTTCCAGTTGAGGCTGCCGATGCCCGGGAATCCGGCCTCCGCCATGGTCGGCACGTTCGGCAGCTCGTCGAGGCGCTTCTCCGAGGTGACCGCAAACGCCTTGATCTGTCCCGCGCGCACCGCGCCGATGTTCGATGCCACGTTCGATTCGGTGATGTGAATGTCTCCGCGCAGCAGCGCCGGCAGCGTCTCCCCCGCGCCCCTCGAGGGCAGGAGCACCATCTTGATACCGGCCGCCGCCTGCAACGCGAGCATGTCGAGGTGCGAGTACGAGCCGAGCGGCGCCTGGTAGTTGAGCTGCCCGGGACGCTGCTTGGCGTAGGCAATCGCCTCCTGCAGCGTATTTGCGGGCAGCTTCGGGCTGCCGAGTATGAAGTTGGGGATCGCGACCAGCTTGGTTACGCCGGCCAAGTCCTTGATGGCGTTCACCTTCATCCTCCCGGCGAACAGGATCGGATTGATGGAATTCGTCGAAATGTTCCCGACGAGGAGGGTGTAGCCGTTCGGCTGCGCCTGCGCCGTCAGCTCCACCGCGATGTTGCCGGCCGCGCCGGGGCGGTTGTCCACGACCACCTGCTGACCAAGCGCCCGGCTCATCTGGGGCTCGATCATGCGCGCGATGATGTCGGTCGCCCCGCCCGGCGCGAACGGAATCAGAAGCCGTACCGGCCGCGTGGGGTAGTTCTGCGCCGGCGGCTGCGCCGCGACCGCAGCCGAGATCAACGCGCAAAGTACGCCTGCCAGCAGGCGGATGGATCGAACCATGATTTCCCTCCTTCGAGTAACGGGGCGCCGCGCCTTCAAGTCGTAACCGGCGGACAGGGCGCGCCTGCCGCCTGCCCGGGCGATGCCCGAAGTGGGAATTCTAATCCAGCGGCGCGAGCCGCGGTTCGGGTTTGACGCGTTTGTTCATTGATGAATCGGCGCAACCCCGCCGCCCGCGGCTGGCGCGTCAGCCGGCGCGCTGCTCGAGCTCGACCAGGGCCCCCAGGAAGTCCTTCGGATGCACGAAGGCAATGTGCTCGCCGTGCACGTTACGCTGATCCCTGCCTTCGCCCAGCACGCGCGCGCCCCTGCGCCCAAGCTCCACGCGCGCCGCCGCGACATCATCAACGTTCAGGCAGAAGTGATGGATGCCGCCCCCGGGATTGCGCTCGAGGAACTTCGCGATCGGCGAGCCGGGGCGGGACGGTTCCATCAGCTCGATGCGGGCGTTCGGCAGCTCCACACAAGCGAGCCGCACGCCCTGCTCCTCGTTCACCTTCGCCTCGGTGACGGTCAGCCCATAGAGCTCCTTCAGCTTCTTCGCGGCGGACTCCAGGCTCGGCACCGCGATCGAAACGTGACTCAGTCCGGTGATCATCTCCTCTCCTGTTCAATGTTCAGGGTTCAGGGTTCAGGGTTCCGAGTTCCGGGTTCCGGGTTCCGGGTTCTAGGTTTCCACGCTATGACTGTCTCAACTTTGAACTTTGAACACTGAACTTTGAACATTGAACTTGGAACTATGAACTAGATGACTTTTTCTGCGCGCAGTTGCGCGATGCGCTCCGCGCTCATGCCGAGCTCGCCGACGAGCACCTCTTCCGTGTGCTGCCCGAGCGTGGGCGGCGGGCGCCGGATCGTCGCCGGCGTGCCTTTCAACCGGAACGGGATCCCGACCATCCTGAACTCGCCCGCCGCGGGGTGGCTCACCGTGCGCACCATATCGCGCGCGAGCGTGTGCGGATCGTTGAGCGCTTCGGCGACCGTATTGATCGGGCCGCACGGCACGCCGACCGTACGGAGCTTCCCGATCCACGCCGCGGTCTTCTCGCGCTCGAGCGCCTGCGCGATCAGCGCATCGAGCGCCTCGCGGTTCACCACCCGGTCGGGGTTCTTCGCGAAGCGCGCGTCGCGCGCCCATTCCGGACGCCCCACCGTCTCCGCGAAGCGTGCGAATTGCCCGTCGTTGCCCACGGCGATCGCGATCATGCCGTCGGCGGTCGGGTACGTGGTGTAGGGCACGATGCTGGGATGCCCGTTGCCGTAGCGGCGCGCGTCCTGGCCGGAGACCAGGTAGTTCGAGGCGACGTTGATCAGCATCGCGAGGCCGGAATCGTAGAGGCAGACCTCGACGTGCTGGCCGCGCCCGGTGCGCGCGCGCGCGGCGAGCGCGGCGAGGATGGAATTGCACGCATAGAGGCCGGTCACCACGTCCACGATCGCCACGCCGTACTTGGTGGGCGTTCCATCGGGCTCGCCGCAGATGCTCATCAGCCCCGATTCGGCCTGCAGGATGAAGTCATAACCCGGCAGCGCGGCGTCCGGCCCGCTCGAGCCGTAGCCGGTGATGGAGCAGCGGATGACCTGCGGCGCGTGCTTCTCCAGCCAGTCGTTGCCGAAGCCCCATTTTTCCAGCGTGCCGAGCTTGAAGTTTTCCACCAGCACGTCGGCCGTCCTCAAGAGCTGCGCGAGGACCTCCTGGCCCGCCTTCACCGCCAGGTTGAGCGTGATCGAGCACTTGTTGCGGTTGACACCGAGGAAATACGCGGACTCGCCGCCCGCGAACGGCGGGCCCCAGGTGCGGGTGTCATCGCCCACTCCGGGCGGCTCGACCTTCACCACGTCCGCCCCCATGTCGCCCAACATCTGCGTGCACAGCGGCCCCGCGAGGATGCGCGTGAGGTCAACTACGCGCAGCCCCTCGAGCGCGCCTTGTGAATTGTCAGAGCCCATCACAACCCCTCACCGCCAAGAAGAATCCAAGGCAATAATCTTGAACCGCCAAGGCCGCCAAGCACGCCAAGAAATCGAAAATATCAAATGAACCGCCGAGACGCCGAGAGAAACAAGGACGCGCGCGAAATACACAAGGCCGTTGCCTGACTTCATGAAACACTCACCGCCTAGAAAAACGCAGGATCAAATCTCGACCGCCAAGACGCCAAAGCGCCAAGAAATTCAGAAATAAACTGCTTTAACGACCGGCATCAGATCAGTGAAGCAGAACCCGTCGCGCGAAACGGTTTCGCCAACTTGCACAGCGATCTCTCGGACGAACATCGGGCCGCCGAAGCAGAAGGTATGGAATTCTCCGCGTTCGCCGCAGGGATCGACCGCGGGCGGCAGATCTGACATCAATGCTGCGTCGTACGCACGCCCCGCGAAGGTCTCTGGGAGCTGGTTGGGATCCACGCACGTCAGCACCGCACGCAGGCCCTCGCGCAACATCCTACGAGCGAGGGCCGGGGTGTCAGCCTGCGAGCACCACAGCGGAAACAGCGGCTCGATCCCGGTCCTGGACAGCATGCGGATCCGGTACTCCCGCACGTCCTCCAAGAACAGGTCGCCGAAGGCCACGTGCGTAACGCCTTCCTCCCGTGCGCGGCCGATCACGGTACGCATCCTTTCCTCGTAATCGGCGTTGGAACAGGGAAACGGCAGGGGAACTCGCCAGAGGGGCAGTCGCGCTGCGGCGGCTTGATCTTCCACGAGAGAGCGGCGAACGGCGTGCATCGCCACGCGCCCAGCGGCTTCGTTGAACGTGGTGAGCAGGCCCACGACCTCCACCCCCTGCTGTTGGCGGAGGACATGCAAGGTCCAGGCGCTGTCCTTGCCCGAACTCCACGAAAGCAGCACGCGGCGCGACATCATGCGGACACTGGGGAAACCCAGTTGACCGTAGCGACGGCCGCCAGGATCATGCACACGAGGACATGAAAACGAATCCGGAACATACGGGCATCCTCCCTCTTGAGTGCGGCTTCCAATAGTCAGTCAGCGAAATCGCCAAATATCGTGTTGCAAAAGCATTCACCAGCTTTATCGCAGCTTGATTCTAATTTTTGTTGATTCTCTTGGCGTCTCGGCGCCTCGGCGGTTCAATTATTGTTTTGTCCCTTTTGGCGTCCTGGCGGTTCAAAAGGACAGGAATCAGGATTCAGAGTAATTCGTTCTTTCTCTGCGTTCCTCTGCGTCCTCTGCGTCCCCGGCGGTGAGAGGCGGTCTTTCGTTTTTCCTTGGCGGTTCAGCTTTGTTTCGCCTTCTTGCGCATGGCGGGCGGCTCGTTGAGATTCCGCTCCAGCCCGCGCAGGTACTCGTCGAGCTCGCGCCTGGCGCGCTGGCGGAATTTCTGGAAGTTGGCCGGCCGCCCCGCGAGGAACGCGTTCATGCCTTCTCTTGCCTCCTCCGACCCCCATACGTGCGCGAGCAGCTCCATGCCGTGCTGCCACGAGGCGTACAGGTTGTCGGACTCGAAGTTGAGCGAGCGCTTCGTCATGCGCAGGGTGAGCGCGCTGTGGCCCTTCATCGTCTCGCACCACTTGAGCGTTTCGGCGCGCAGGTCCTTCTGCGGCACGCACTTGTTGATGAGACCGATCTCCGCCGCCTCCTTTGCGCCGAAGCGCCGCGCGCAGAAGATCATCTCGCGCGCGAGCCGCTCGCCGACGAGGCGCGGCAGGTACTGCGTCGCGCCGACCGTGGGGCAGGCGCCGACCTTGGCGCCGGTCTGGCCCAGCACGGCGTTCTCGGAAGCAATGACGAGGTCGCACCACAGCGCAAGCTCGTGGCCTCCGCCCATGCACCAGCCGTTCACCATCGCGATCACCGGGATCGGCAGACCGCGGATCGTCATCGCGAGCCCCAGCATGCGGTCGTTCCACATGCCGGCATTGGTGAAGTTGAGCCGCTTCATGGCGTAGAAGTCCCCGCCCGCCGAGAACGCCTTGTCGCCGGCGCCGGTGACGACGGCGCACACGATCGTCGGGTCCTCGCGCGTCGCTTTCAGCGCGTCGGTCATCTCATCGAGCGTCTGCTCGCGGAAGGCGTTCAGCACGCGCGGGCGGTTGATGGTGACCCACGCGACCTGGTCCCGCGCTTCGTACAGGATGTCCCGGTAGTTCCGCGCTGCGGATTTCGCCGCAGGCCCCGCTGTGGCTTTCTTCCTGCTGGCCGGCATGGCATCCCCCCGATTGAAGCGTGATTGGATGGTGAAGCGGAGCTTTGAAGTTTACCAGAGCGCCGGCCGCCCCGGGTCGCGCCGGCCCGGACCGATGGAGCACAGGGTGCTGCGCGCGCAATCCGCGGTCCTGCGCATCGCGCGCGCGGCCTGCGTTGACAGAAAATCGGGCCGGCGGGTAATCTCGACCCGGAACAAGAGCGGTTTCCGCCAGCCGCCCGCCACAAAGGAGGATTCCATGGTCCGCTATCTGCTGTGCGCCGCTGCCGCCTGTGCAGCGTTCTGGTCCGGCGTCGCCCGGGCCCAACCCTATCCGTCAAAACCGATCCGCATCATCGTGCCGTTTCCACCCGGCGGACCGACCGACACGCATTCCCGCTGGGCGGGACAGCAGATGAATTCTGCATTCGGCCAGCCGGTCGTCGTGGAGAACCGTGCCGGCGCTGGCGGCATCATAGGCACGGAAACGGTCGTGAAAGC
>DAIDBG010000222.1 GCA_027310225.1 bacterium
GCGATCGGGTCCATGGCGAGAGCGCGCGCGATCGCCACGCGCTGCTGCTGGCCGCCCGAGAGGTTTCCGGGAAATTTGTCCGCGTGCGCGCGCAGCCCGACGCGGTCCAGGAGCGCCATGCCCTTTTCCAGCGCCGCCTCCGGCGTGCGCCCGAGAACCTTCACCTGCGCGAGCGTCAGGTTCCGGGTAACGGTCATGTGCGGAAAGAGCTCGAAGTGCTGGAACACCATGCCGACCCTCGAGCGCAGCTTGGGCAGGTCGGTTTTCGGGTCGCCGAGCGGGATGCCGTTGACCAGGATTTCGCCCTTCTGGAACGGCTCCAGGCCGTTCACGCACTTGATGAGCGTGGACTTGCCGCTGCCGGAGGGCCCGCACACGACGACAACCTCGCCCTTGTCCACCCGGGTGGTGCAGTCCCTGAGCACCTGGAAGCTTCCGTACCACTTGCTCACATCGCGGATGAAAATCATGCGTCACCCTAACGAACCACGGCGAGGCGGGTTTGAAGCGTCTTCACGTAGTGCGAAGCGGCGAGGCTGATCGCGAAATAGACCACCGCGGCGAAGAGGTACATCTCCACGAGCCGGTAGTCGCGGTTCGCGACCTTCGCTGCGGCGCCGAGGAAGTCGGTGGCCGAGATGACGTAAACGAGCGAGGTGTCCTGGAACAGGATGATGGTCTGCGTGAGCAGCACCGGAAGCATGTTGCGGAACGCCTGCGGCAACACGATGTAGCCCATCATTTGCCAGTAGTCCAGGCCGAGCGCGTAACCCGCCGACACCTGGCCGCGCGAGATTGACTGGATGCCGGCGCGCATGATCTCGCAGTAGTAGGCGGCCTCGAACATGGTGAACGTGATCACGGAGGACCAGAAGGCGCCGACCTGGATCGTCTGCTGCGCACCGGTCAGCCAGCCGCCGATCCAGGGCACCAGGAAATAGAACCAGAAAATCACCAGCACGAGGGGCAGCGAGCGCATCAGGTTGACGTAGCCGCCGGCGATCACGGCAAGCGGCGTGAACTTCGACAGCCGCATCATGGCGAGCAACGTTCCGAAGACGATGCCGCCCGTCATTGCCAGCGCCGTGAGCGTCAGCGTGAAAGTCATCCCCTCCCTGAAAAGGTAGGGCAGCGAGCGCTGGATGACGTCGAAGTCGAAGCCTGAAAACATCCGTTTCTCGTTGCTCGTTGTTCGTTTCTCGTCTCGCGATCAAGCGTCAGCCGTTGCCGGAACGAGCAACGAGTAACGAGTCACCCTTTCGCTGCTCAGTGTCCCGCCTGCGGAGCGCCGCCGGCACTGATCAGCCCCGGCACCTGCACCCGTTTCTCGAGCCGGCGCATCCCGAACACGATCACGATGTTCGCGAGAAGGTAGATCACGGTGGCGGCGGCAAACGCCTCGAACACCTGGCAAGTGAACTCCTGCATGGCGCGGGCCCGCCCGGTGAGCTCGAGCAGGCCGATCGTCAGCGCGACCGAGGAGTTCTTGATGCAGTTGAGGAACTCCGAGGTGAGCGGCGGCAATATGATGCGGAAGGTCATCGGCAGGATGACGTGGCAGTAGGCCTGTGCTCGCGTCAGGCCGAGGGCGGTGCCGGCCATCATCTGGCCGCGTGGGAGCGACTGGATCCCGGCGCGCACCTGCTCGGCGACCCGCACCGAGGTATAGAAGCCGAGGGACAGCACCGCGGGAGCGAACGAAGCCCACGGCGGCGGCATCTGTTTCACCGCCTCGCCCCAGGACACGGGCAGGAGCTCGGGCAGCACGAAGAACCACAGGAACATCTGCACGAGGAGCGGCACGTTGCGGAAGATCTCGACGTAAGCGGCGCAGACGCGCGCCACCCACCGGTTCGGCGTGGTGCGCAGCGTTCCCACCGCGGTGCCGAACGCGAGTGCGATCGCCCACGCTGCGAGCGCGGTCGCGAGCGTCCAGACGAGTCCGCCGAGGAGGTATGCGAGCCAGGTACCGGCGGCGTCTGCCGCCGGCTGAAGGAAGATCCCCCAGTTCCAGTTGTACTTCATCAACGAAAGCGGGGAACCCCGGCAGCCTGCCGGACCTGAAGTTCCGGCAGGCTGTTCAACGCAAAACCGCCGGCAGACTTACTGATAGTCCTTCGGATCGCCGGAGCTCGTCGGGTTCGCCATCACCTTCTTGAGCTGCGCGCTCATCGGCACGTTGAGATTGATCCCGCGCGGCGGGATCGGCTGCTGGAACCACTTGGCGTAGAGCTTCGCCGCCTCGGGCGACTTGTAGTGCGCTACCATCGCCGCGTCAACCACTTTCTTGAACGCCGCGTCGTCCTTCCGGAGCATGATGCCGTAGGGCTCGACCGAGAGCGCCTCCTGCGAGATCGTGAAATCCTTCGGGTTCTTGGAATTGGCGACCAGGCCGTAGAGCAGGATGTCGTCCATCACGAACGCCGCAGCGCACCCGCTCTCGACCATCTGGAACGCCTCGGGATGGCCGTTCGCCGAGATGATGCTGATCCCCAGGTTCTTCGCGGCGTTGAGCTGCGTGAGCTGTTTGATGTTGGTCGTGCCGGCGGTGGACACCACCGTCTTGCCCTTGAGGTCCTCGAGCCTGGCGAGCTTCGCCGATCTCTTCGACACGAACTTGTTGGCGGTGACGAAGTGCGTGATCGTGAACCACACCTGCTGCTGGCGCTCGAGGTTGTTGGTGGTCGAGCCGCACTCGAGGTCAATGGTGCCGTTCGCCATCAGGGGGATCCGGTTCGCCGAGGTGACGAGCTGGTACTTGACGTCGATCTTCGGCATCTTGAGCTCCGCCTTGATCGCGTCCACGATCTTCAGGCACAGATCAACCGCGTAGCCGACCGGTTGTTGCTTGTCGTCGTAGTACGAGAGCGGGATCGAGGCATCGCGGTGACCGAGGGTGATCGCTCCGCTGTCCTTGATCTTCTTCAGGGTTCCCTCGAGCGGCTGGGCCTGGACTCCGGCACTGACAGCGGCACTGGCGAACAGGGCGATCAACAACCGGGCGCACGTTTTCATGGGCTTCTCCTGTGGGTTGGGCACGCGGCGTTTCGGGATTGTTTCTGGGGGCTGCCTCGGCCCCTAAATCTAGTGCAACGGCCGGGGTTTGTCCAGAAGCAGGCGTATCATGATCGGCGCGGCGCGCCCGCCTCCGGAGGGATCGCCACGGCCGCGGAAGGAGAGGTCCATGAAACGTCCCGGCGTCCGCCACGAACACGATTTGCTCGGAGAGCGGGCGCTGCCCGCCGACGCCTACTACGGCGTGCACACGCTGCGCGCACTGGAAAATTTCCCGATTACGGGCACGCCGATCTCGATCTACCCGGATCTCGTCGGCGCGCTCGCCTGCGTGAAGCAGGCCGCGGCGCTCGCCAACAACGAGCTGGGGCTGCTCGACGACGCCCGTACGCAGGCGATCGTCAAGGCGTGCGCGGAGGTCCGCGAGGGGAGGCTGCTCGAAGAGTTCGTGGTTGACGTCATCCAGGGCGGCGCGGGCACTTCGAGCAACATGAACGCCAACGAGGTGGTGGCCAACCGCGCGCTGGAGCTCATGGGGCACAAGAAGGGGGATTACCGCCACCTGCACCCGGTCGAGCACGTCAACATGAGCCAGAGCACCAACGACGTGTATCCGACCGCGGTCAAGGTGGCGCTGAACTTCGGCATCCAGCGCCTGACTGCCGCGATGGCGGAGCTGCGCGCCGCGTTCACGCAGAAGTCGCGGGAGTTCGCCGACATCGTCAAGATGGGCCGCACCCAGTTACAGGACGCGGTGCCGATGACGCTCGGGCAGGAGTTCTCGACCTACGCGGTCATGTTGGAGGAGGACGAGCAGCGGCTGAAGGAGGCGGCGCTGCTCATCCATGAGATCAACCTGGGGGCGACCGCGATCGGCACCGGCATCAACGCGCATCCGGATTACGCTCCGCTCGTCTGCCGCAAGCTCGCCGACATCACCGGCATCGCGCTCATCACCGCTGGCAATCTCGTGGAGGCCACCCAGGACGCGGGCGCTTTCGTGCAGCTCTCCGGAGTGCTGAAGCGCGTGGCGGTGAAGCTCTCCAAGACGTGCAACGACCTGCGGCTGCTTTCCTCGGGGCCGCGCGCGGGGCTCAACGAGATCAACCTGCCGGCGATGCAGGCGGGTTCTTCCATCATGCCGGGCAAGGTGAACCCGGTCATCCCCGAGGTCGTGAACCAGATCGCGTTCGAGGTGATCGGCAACGATGTCACGGTATCCTTCGCCGCAGAAGCCGGGCAGCTTCAGCTCAATGCCTTCGAGCCCGTCATCGCCCACAGCCTGTTCAAGAGTCTGACGCACCTGAAGAACGGCTGCGACACGCTGCGGGAGCGTTGCGTGAAAGGCATCACCGCCAACCGCGGCTCCCTGCGGAAAACGGTCGAAAACTCGATCGGGATCGTCACCGCGCTCAATCCGTACATCGGCTACGAAAACGCGACGCGGATCGCGCAGGAGGCGCTCGCGACGGGAAAGAGCGTGTACGCGCTGGTGCTGGAGCAAGGGTTGCTCACCCGGGAGCAGCTCGACGAAATCCTGCGCCCGGAGGCGCTCACCCGGCCGAACTACGCCCCGCCCAAGAGCGAGGGATGAGGAATGAGGGATGAAGGATGACCCTACGCTTCGCGTAAAGGTCGAATGTCCCGACCTTTCATTGCCTCCGATCGGACGTCAGTGAAAGACCGGAACAATACCCCCCACACGCAGCGGGGGATCATCCTTGGTCAGTGACCCCGGCCCGCCGCGCTGCATCGCGTCGGGCGTTCGCCGGCTCGAATGTGCGCAGGCACATTCTTCGAATTCCCGGCTTACCCTTCCGCCTTCATCCTTGATTTTCGGGCCGCCGATACACGCTGGGCGGACCCAGCGCGGGGCGGCCCGCCGTAAGCTTGGCGTAAGCCGGGCGGCGGAGAGTGGTGCAGCGGCCATTCCGGCCGTGGAGGGCAGCATGAGCGACAAACCTGCGCAGAAAGCCGATGAAATCAACGCGGTTTCCGGCAAATCGTTCGCGAAAATGACCGCGATGGGAAAGATCACGCATGTTGGCAAGGTGATCCTGTTCTTCCTGAGCTTCGGGTTTGCCTTCCCCAGCATCTTTTCCGACTAGGGGCGCCCGCGCCTTTCACGGGGCGCGCAGAAAGCCCTCGATGATCCCGGCCAGCCGCTGCGGCTGGTCGTGGTGCATCATGTGCCCGGAGTCCTCCACCCAGGCCTCGTGGTAGTCGCGGAACGCGCCCTTGCGCTCCGCGAGTTCCTCCGGCGTGTCCTTGAGATATCCGCCGCGCCGGGATTCGCGCGCGAACACCCATAGCACCGGCGCCGTCACGAGCCGCCAGCAGGCGATCATCTCCTCGATCCGGAAGAGGTAAGGGTTGGCGAGCTTGTGGCGGGGATCGCTGCGCAGCATGACCGTGCCATCGCCGTTTTCCTTCGCCCAATGCCGCGCGAGAAACGCCGCCCTCTCGTCGGTGAGGCGCGGATTGTCGCGCCGGAGCCGCGCCGCCACTTCGCCGAAAGAGCGATAGGGCCTGAAGGCCGGCCGCTTCCGCAGCCCGTCGAGCCACTGGCGCACCCGCGCCGGGGCCTGCTCGGGAGTCGTCCGCCCGAGCCCGAAGCCTTCCAGCGAGACGATCTTCGCCGCGCGCGCGGGGCGCAGCCCGGCATAAGTGCACGCGAGGAGACCCCCCATGCTGTGGCCGGCGAGGTTGGCGGGCGCCGAGGGCTGATAGACGTCGAGCAGCATGTCGAGGTCGGCGTAATAATCGGGGAACCAGTAGCCCTCGCGCGCCCACGCGCTGAGGCCGAAGCCGCGCCAGTCGGGCGCGATCACGTGCCAGTCGCGGGCGAGCGCGTCCACCAGGAACTGGAACGACGCGGACACGTCCATCCAGCCGTGGAGCAGGAAGAGCTTCGGCGCGCCCGGCTCGCCCCAGGTGCGTACGTGGTAACGCAGCCCGCGGATGTCATGGAACTCTGAGCGGCTCTCTTTCATTCCGGGATTCGGGAAGCCGCACTATGTTAGCAGCCTGCCGGGCGAGCAGGCCCGGCGGGCTGCTGCGTGCAATCGCTTGGTCTGGACACAAGAGATCCAAGAGATCACGCGAAGCGTGATGGTCATCCTTCCTCCTTTATGGCGCGGGCAGCGAAATACTGAGTCAGGAAGAAGAATTCTTGATTAAAAAATCCTCGACCTCGGCGTAGAATTCGAGGCATGCCCGCGCCATCGTTCGTCCATCTGCGAGTGCACAGCGAGTACTCGATCGTGGATGGCATGGTCCGCCTCGACGAGGCGGTCGAGGCGGCGGCCGCCGACAGCATGCCGGCGCTGGCGCTGACCGACCTCGGCAACGTCTTCGGCATGGTCAAGTTCTACCAGGCGGCGCGCGCCGCCGGGGTGAAGCCCGTCATCGGCTGCGACGCCTGGCTGGAAAACGAATCGGACCGCGACAAGCCGCACCGCGTGCTGCTGCTCGCCCAGTCGCGCGCCGGCTACCTGCGCCTCTCCGACCTGCTCACCCGTGCCTACCGCGCCAACCAGTACCGCGGCCGCGCCGAGCTGAAGAAGCGCTGGTTCGCGGAATCGGGAACCGACGGCCTGATCGCGCTCTCCGGCGCGCACCACGGCGACCTCGGCCAGGCCCTGCTCGTGGACAACCAGCCGCAGGCGCAGCGGATCGCGCGCGCGTGGAGCGAGCTGTTCCCGGGCCGCTACTACGTCGAGGTGCAGCGCCTCGGCAAGGGCGCAACCGTGCAGGGCGCGGCGAGCGTCCCGCTCGAAGTTTACGTGCAGCGCGCCCTCGCGCTCGCCTCCGTGCTGAAGCTGCCGGTGGTGGCGACGCACCCGGTGCAGTTCGTGAAGCGCGAGGAGTTCCGCGCGCACGAGGCGCGCGTGTGCATCGCGCAGGGCTACACGCTCTCCGACCAGCGCCGCCCGCGGCAATTCAGCCCGGAGCAGTACCTCAAGACGCAGGCGGAGATGGCGCAGGCGTTTCGCGACGTCCCGCAGGCGCTCGCGAACAGCGTGGAGATCGCGCGGCGCTGCAACCTTTCCATCGAGCTCGGCAAGCCGCGCCTGCCAAAGTTCCAGACGCCCGGGAACCTGAGCCTGGACGATTACCTGCGCCAGCGGGCGGAGGAGGGGCTCGCGCGCCGGCTGCCGCGGCTCTACCCCGACGCGGCCGAGCGCGCGCGGCAGGTTGCACGCTACCGCGAGCGGCTCGGCTTCGAGATCAAGACGATCCAGCAGATGGGCTTCTCCGGCTACTTCCTGATCGTGGCCGACTTCATCAACTGGGCCAAGGACAACGGCGTGCCGGTGGGGCCGGGGCGCGGCTCCGGCGCGGGCTCGCTGGTCGCCTACTCGCTCGGCATCACCGAGCTCGACCCGATCCGCTACGACCTGCTGTTCGAGCGCTTCCTCAACCCGGAGCGCGTCTCGATGCCGGACTTCGACATCGACTTCTGCCAAGACGGGCGCGACCGGGTGATCGAGTACGTGAAGAGCCGCTACGGCGCCGACTCGGTGTCGCAGATCGTCACCTTCGGCACCATGGCGGCGCGCGCGGTGGTGCGCGACGTGGGGCGCGTGCTCGACCTCTCCTATACCTTCTGCGACCAGCTCGCGAAGCTGATCCCGTTCCAGCCCGGCCGGCACATCACGCTCGCAGACGCGCGCCGGGAGGAGCCGCAGTTGAAGGAGCGCGAGCAGAAGGAGGAGGAGGTGCGCGAGCTGCTGGCGCTCGCCGAGCAGCTCGAGGGCCTCACGCGCAACGTCGGCATGCACGCGGGCGGCGTGCTGATCGCGCCGGGCAAGCTCACCGATTTCTGCCCGCTTTACGCGGCTGACGGCTCCGAGAGCGTGGTCTCCCAGTTCGACATGAAGGACGTGGAAGCGGTCGGGTTGGTGAAGTTCGATTTCCTGGGGCTCACCACGCTCACGATACTCGACTGGACGCTGAAGTACATCGCCATGGCGAATGGCGAATGGCGGATGGCGAATGGCGGAGGGCGGAGGGAAGACGCCGCTAAACCGGCTTCCTCATCCCTCATCCCTCATCCCTCATCCCTTGACCTGAGCGAGCTTCCCCTCGACGACCCGGACACCTACAAATTGTTCGCCGCCGCGGACACGACCGGGATCTTCCAGTTTGAATCGCGCGGGATGCGCGACCTGCTCACGCGCGCCCGGCCCGACCGCTTCGAGGACCTCGTGGCGTTGGTGGCGCTCTACCGTCCCGGCCCGATGGAGCTGATCCCGGAATTCGTGCGCCGCAAGCAGGGCGGGCGCGTGGACTATCCCGATCCGCGGGTGGAGCCGATCCTGAAGCCGACCTACGGCATCATGGTCTATCAGGAACAGGTGATGCAGATCGCGCAGGTGATCGGCGGCTACAGCCTCGGCAGCGCCGACCTGCTGCGGCGCGCGATGGGCAAGAAGCTGCCCGAGGAGATGGCCCAGCACCGCTCGATCTTCGTCAAGGGCGCGGCGAAGAACGGCATCAGCGAACGCAAGGGCCACGAGCTCTTCGACCTGATGGAGAAGTTCGCGGGCTATGGTTTTAATCGCAGTCACGCCGCCGCCTACGCGCTGGTCGCCTACCAGACCGCCTACATGAAGGCACACCACACCGCGGCCTTCATCGCGGCCAACCTATCGGCGGTGATGAACGACACCGACAAGGTGGAATTGTTCGCCGAGGACGCGCGCACGCACGGCATCGAGGTGCTCGCGCCCGATGTCAACCGCTCGAACTACCGCTTCGAGCCCGAACCCCCCCTCTCATCCCCCCCTTCCCAAGGGGGGGAAGGAAAAGGGGGGGTGATCCGCTACGGCCTGGGCGGGATCAAGGGCACGGGCGAGGCGGCGATCGAGTCCATCGTCGCGGCGCGGAAGAACGGCCCGTTCAAGGACCTGTTCGATTTCTGCCACCGCGTGGACAAGCGGCTCGTCAATCGCCGCGTGGTGGAGTCGCTGATCCGCGCCGGCGCGTTCGATTCGATTGACGATCACCGCGCGCGCCTGCTGGCGGCGGTGGGCGTGGCGCTGGAGAGCGCGGAGCAGGCGAGCCGCGCCGCGAACCAGGTGAGCCTGTTCGGCGACCTGCCGGAAGCGGCTGCGCATCCCGCGCTGCCCGAGGTCGCGCGCTGGAGCGAGAAGGAGCGGCTGCAGAACGAGAAGGCGGCGCTCGGGTTCTATTTCAGCGGGCACCTGTTCAACATCTATCGCGACGAAGTGCGCCGCTTCATCCGCACCCGGCTCGCCGATCTCGGCTCGACGGGAGGCGACCTCGCCGGGCGCAGCTTCTGGGTGGCGGGCGTGGTGCTCGGCACCCGCGTGCAGACCACGGCGAGCGGGCGCATGGGCGTGATCCAGCTTGCCGACGATTCCGGGCGCTTCGAGATCGTGGCGTTCCGCGAGGTGTTCGAGCAGCACCGCCAGAAGCTGAAGGAGGACGAGCTGCTCGTGCTGGAGGTGCGGCTGCGCGCGGCGCGCCCGCGCACGGGCCCCAACGGCGAGACCGATTCAGGGTCGGACTTCGGGATGCGCATCGAGGCGTTGAACGTGCTCGACCTCGCGGAGGCGCGCAACCGCTTCGCGCACGGCGTACAGCTCACCTGCAACGGCGCTTCCTCCGGGGACCGGCTGCGCCAGGTGCTCGCGCCGTACCGCAGCGGCCGCTGCCCGGTGTCGGTCGTCTATTCCAACTGCGGCGCGAGTTGCGAGATCGGCCTGGGCGAGGCGTGGCGGGTGAGCCTGCACGACGAGCTCATCAAGTCGCTCAACGACTGGCTGAGCCCGGAGAACGTCCGCATCGTTTACAACGATGCCGTGACCGGTGAGCGGTGACCGGGATTTGGATTTGCGCTACTTGAGGATCGTGATCGAGGGCCGGCCGGTAGGCAGGCTGCTGTGCGCCGGATCCCACAGCAGGTAGATCTTCCCGTAGGTCTCCTCCAGGCTCTTCGCCACCTTGGCGGCTTCCTCCGCCGACAGGTCGGGCAGCGTCGCCTTCACCTTGGGGGACCTCCGTCTTGTGGTAGTGCCAGCGCGCCTGTTCGGCCGGCGCGAACTTCTTCCACGCGTCGGTCGGGACGATGACCTCCACGCCCGCCATCCGCGCGTCCGGCGCGTCGCCGTCGTAGAGCTGGCACTGGGACAGCCCGCCGGCGAGGCTTGCCTTGCAGTAGTGGTGCGCGACCATGTCGCGCTTGCCGGGAAAATGCATCTGCGCGTCGATGTGCAGCGACCATCCCTCGGCAGGCCTTGCGCTTGCCTGCTGCGCCGGCACCGGCGGGGCCAAGGCGAGCAGCGCGACGGCGAGCGCCGCCGCGGCGGAACGAATGTGGCAGGACGGGCTCATGAGACCTCCATGGTTGGGATGTACGGCCTATACTTTCGCAGGCGGCCTGCGCCCGGGAAATACGCAGAATTGCGTAGCGCCGCGGGCGGCAATCGGCGCAGGATGTGACGGCGATAGGTAAAGGCCAGCCCTTCTGTGCGTGACCTGCGCGGCTTGTATACTTCCAGTTGTCGGGTTCGGCGAGAACGCGTGCGGGAGGAGACGATGGTTCGATTTTCCGGGTCTTCTGGAACTCGTGTGGGTGATTTTGGGGCATTTTAGAGTGCTGGGAGCATGCAGGTGAGGATCTTGAGCCGCAGATACTCCTCGTCACGCAGGCCGTATGCGCGACGTTGGATGACGCGAATCTTGTTGTTCAG
>DAIDBG010000258.1 GCA_027310225.1 bacterium
AGGCAGTCGTTCGAAAGCGGGGTGGCGAGCGGACCGCTCACCACCAAGCCGGACGGCCGGCTGTTCGGCATGCTGTTGCGTGGCGCGGTTGACGCCTACGTGAAGAAACCGATCGCGCAGATTTTTAACGGCGGCGAGCACGGCCCGGTGCGGCGCGTCGAGGAAGTGCCGGTCAAGGGCGAGGATTTCTTCATCCTCTCCGCCGTCACCAAGAACGCGCTGCCCGAGCTGATGTGGGCTATCGAGAATTACAACCTCGTCAAGTTCAACGGGATGTTTTACGGGCTGCCGCATGGCGTCCCCATTGACTGGGAAGCGGGCGATGTCGCCTCCATCCCGGGCGTTTTCACGGGACGGACTGTGCAGGAAGTAGTAGCCCTGATCGAGAGCACGTTCAAGCACAAGGTGCAAGCCGCGGCGGCGCAGGGTCCCGGGAGCCGGGCAACCGGCCCGGCCAGCGAAGCGAGTGCCGCACCGATGCTGCTCGGATCGCTCGAGGGGTGCAACATCGTCTCCTACGAGGGCTGGATCTATGGGATCCCGCAGGAACTCGGGTCCGTGGATCTCACCGAAGTGGATGTGATGGGCCTGCCCGGCGTGATCCGCGACGTCTCGAAGGACGTGGTCGAGAATGAGATTCTCGACCGGGCGCGGCTCAGGCAGACAGCCGCGAGCCAGTCGTGATCCGCCAGACCGGGGGGACGGTGCGGCGCGCGACCTAGGGGACGCACGCCCCTGCCGGGCGGCTTGCTCGGGGAACGGAAGGTCAGCAACGCGCCCGCAGCCCTGATCGCGCCGGCGTCCCGACCACGGATATCTTGCAACATCACGTTCACACGCCTGGCGTTGTGCAACACGCCGATCCCGCGCGCTGGCGGCAGCACCGGTTTGGGCTGCCTGAAGCGCGCTGGGACGCGTTACGCGACAAGAGCGTCTGGATTACCGGCGCCGGTACGGGTTACGGCCGGTGCGTCACCCTCGCCCTTGCCGCGGCCGGTGCGCGGGTATTTCTGACGGGAAGGCGGACGCAAAAGCTCGAGGAGACGTGCGCCGAGGCCGCCACCCTCGGCATCGACCCGGCGCGCTGCATTGCGGTCCCGGCCGACATCACGAACCCATCGGAAGTCGCGCGCGCGGCGGACTCCATCGCGGGGCAGACCTCGCAGCTCTACGGCCTGGTTAACAACGCCGCCCTTCCGGAGCCGCGGCATACGCCCTGGCCGCTGGCCGAACTCGATCACGCCCAGTGGAACGCCCTGCTCGCGACCAACGTGACCGGCCAGCGCACGGTCAGCAAGGCCGCGCTCCCGCTGATGGAGAAGGGACCAGCATTGAGGATGGTCTTTATGACGTCCGAAGCCGGGTGGGCCTTCACGCCGGGATTCGGGCCTTACAACACCACCAAGGCCGCGCTCAACAACCTGGCGGCGTCGCTGGCCGCCGAATGCGCGGCACGATACGCGGAGAAGGACGTGCAGGTCAACGTGCTGGTGCCGGGGGAGGCGCGCACCGAAATGAACCGCGGCTCCACCGAGAGCCCGTACTCGGTCGTGTGCATGACGCTTGCCCTGCTTTCCCATCCCGCGGGTGGGCCCAACGGCTGCTTCTTCCACCGCGACGGGCGACACCTCGCATTCGCCTACGCGCCGCCTTACTCCAAGTCACTCTTGACGCCTTCGACCCCGGCGTCCGGCTCTCGGGCTGGAATACCGGTGGTCGGGCGCCTGTTGAGGCGGCTTTGGCCCGAAATGTGACCATTCTGGCTGCTGGCGCCGCCCTGAACCCCCGATTGATAACCTGACGCTTTCCCATGAACGACCTCAAGAGCGCGGCCCGGCGTGTCGCCGCATGGCTGCGTGACCGGACAAGTCTCCCTGGCAGCCCGCGCGCGCGACCAGCCGTGCGCGGGAAGCCGCTATATCTTGACGACTACCCTTCCTTCGGCGAGTTCGACCGGGAGGCGCTGAGACGCCTCGTGCGCGGCGTCCGCAGCCCCCGAAAGCGGGTCCTCGAGATCGGAAGCTGGCTGGGGGCGGGCAGCACGCGGGTGTTCATCGAGGAGCTGAAGCCGGACCGGGACACGCTGGTGTGCGTCGATACCTGGCGCGGATCGCCGAACGTCCAGAAGCACCTGGACATCGCGGAGGCCTACGACCTGCTCGGAACCTTCCTGTACAACGTGGCGAAGGCCGGCGGCCGGGACCTGGTGAAACCGATGGTGATGGCGAGTCTCGATGCCGCAGCGTGGTGGCCGATGCGTCCTTCGACCTGGTCTTCATCGACGGCGACCATTCCTATGCCTCCACGGTCCCGGACATCCACGCGTGGAGGAAGAAGGTCGCTCCGGGCGGGGTGCTCTGCGGCCACGATTGCGAAGGGCGGATCACGGAAGCCAACAGGGACTTCTACGCGGCCCACCGGCATTCGGACCATGTTCCGGCGCCGACGCCTTCCTTTCTGGTCAACCATCCCGGGGTCATCCTCGCGGTACACGAAATTTTTGGAAGCGCAGCGCATCTCTGGGCCGAAGAGGATATCCAGCTTGCCGACGGCCGCTCGGGACGGGCGACGATCTGGGACGTGGCGATTTCCTAGTCAAGGTGCGTGCGCTTGATCGGCAAATCTCCGGCTGGCAGAGCGGTAGAATTCGTTTGAAGATGGCAAGTCCATTCAAGCCATTGGTGGTTGGCGCCCCGCGCAGCGGCTTCGCGCTGCTCGCGAGCGTGGTGATCCACTTCGTTCCGCTCGCCCCGAGCAAGCTCGACCTGCGCCAGCGCGTCCTGAACGCCCTCGCGCGGCACCTCGGCGATCATATCTCCGCTTCCATCGTGAAGACTTTCGCGCGGCGCGGGATCGCCGGCGAGCTACTCTACAACGCCAATTTCCGCTACGTCGTGGGCGGGCCGAAATGGCTCAAGGAAGGCGACACCGAGACCGCCTGCTTCCGCAAGTACATCGGCGTGCGCGGCATGGGCGATTTCACCCTCATCACGTCCCACCCGCGGCAGCTGCTCGACATGGACGAGATCGTGCATTCGCACAGTCATCCCGGGCTCTGGCTCGCGCACCCGGGCTACGGCGACTACGTGAAGTTCGCCTCGGTGCGCAACCCCATCGGGATACTCAACTCCGCGGTGTTCTCGCTCAACGCCCTTGCCAGCGAATACATCCAGAAATTCGTCCCGCCCGAGCTGGACAACCACGGCCTGCGGGAGCAGCTCGCGCTCTACAAGTTCACCGATCTCGACTTTTACGAGGGCCTGGTGCGCTTCCTCGCGCCGCACCTGCGGGAGTTTCTGGAGCACCGGCGCGGTTACACGGTGATGCGTTGGGAAGACCTGATCACCGAGCCGGTGCCGACGATCCGGCGCCTCGGCGCCGCGGCCGGCGTGGACGTCTCGGACGGCTTTGCGCGGGATATCTGGGCAAAGCTCGACCACGTGAACCTCACGCAGGCCCACAAGCACAATTACCGCCCCGGCGCGGGCGTGGTCGGAGACTGGAAGAAGTGGGTCGTCAACGAGCACCTGGAAATTGCGCGGCGGCACGGGCTGGAGGACATCGCCGTCGAGCTGGGATACGAAAGGTTCGGGCGGCTGGACGAGTCGCGCTACACGCCGTTCCAGCAGCAGGTCGCCGGCTTCATCCGGCGCGGCGAGGTGCACCGCGATTTTTTCGACCCGGATCTCTTCACCTTCGCCTTCAACAAGTCGAACCTGGTGTCGGACAAGTTTCCGTTCCGCCGTCACGGCTGGCGCGCACACACGCAGATCGAGCGCTCGATCTTCAAGGACGAGGCGCTCGAGCGGGAAATCTGGGATGTCGCGGAAGACGCGACGCGCGAATTGAACGAGTTCCTGCGGGATTTCCTCGCCGGCCCGTGCGGCTCGCCGCGAGAAGCCACGCGCCATCTGCGCGAGCTGCGCCGGAAATACCAGGCGGGGCTGGGCCGCAGCGACCCGGTGCGCTTCGCGGAGGCGTTCCGCGCGGCAGAGCAGGCGTTGGGCGGCCGAGCGCGGCTGCGCGCACGAGCAATTTCCGCCGTGCGCCGGGCGTTCGGCAAGCTGCACCGCGTCCTCGCTCCCGCCGCTGCGCCTGCGGCGTCCACGGCCGCTCCCGCGGCGTCCGCCACGGAAGTGCCGCGCCTCGTCGAGAGCCTGAACGGCTACAACATCGTGTTCTACCGGGGTGTATATTACGGGTTGCCGCAGTCCCTGGGCGCGGTGCAGCTCGAGACCTATGACGCCAGGCGGTTGCCCGGCGCGATAGACGGCACCACGCTGGAGAGCGTGCGCGATGCGATCGCTGAACTACGGTGACGAGTGACCGGTGGCTGGTGAGACGCACCACCGATTACCCATCACCTATTTCCGGGCAAACCGGTGCTTGAACTCCGTCTGATCGCAAGTGAACCCGATGCCTACCGGACCGCCGTGCACGAATTGCACGCGCAGGGACATTGCAGCCTGTGCGTCTATCCGGCAAACGCACTGGCGGAGCACGTGGCGCGCCACGCGCGAGAGGCGGGATGCGAGGCGCAGGTCGGCGTTCCCGAGCCGTCGGCCGCCGGCGCCGCATCCTGCCACGTCCTCACGGAAACCGACCCCGCCGCGTTGTCGGCGCTGCTGCTCCGGCTGATCGACTTGAAGTCCGGGGTCGTCATTGCGCCGCGCACGCGGCACGCCTACGACGCCCGCCCGCTGTTCCTGATTTCGATACCCAAGGCCGGCACGCATCTCCTGTACTCCCTGGCGAAGGTGTTCGGCTACGACGCCGGCATCATCTGCCCGGATTGGCCCAGGCCCCGCCAGTGGTACTGCGTCGAATACTCCAACTCCCATACCCGCGCGACGGATTTCTTCATCGAGACGGTCCGCCGCAGCCCGTTCGGCAACCGGCACCATCCGTTCGCGACCACGCCGGCGCTGTTCATCTACCGCAACCCCCTCGATATTCTCGTGTCCGAGGCGAACTACTACCACCGCGACGGCAACATGATTTTCGGCGGCTATCTCGCAAGCAGGACGTTCGAGGAGCGGCTGCTCACCCTCATTGACGATCCGTGGCTGTTTGGTTCGTTCCGGGACCGCATGGCGGGATTCGTCCCATGGCTGGAATTTCCCAACGTGGTGCCGCTTTCATTCGAGGAGCTGGTCGGGGCGCGCGGCGGAGGCGACGACGCGGTCCAGCGCCGCCTCATCTGGTCGCTGCAGCTGAAGCTGCACGTTCCCGGAAAGCCCGACGCGTTCGCGTCGCAGGTATTCGACCCCGGGAGCGCCACCTTCAACGCGGGGCAGATCGGCTCTCACCGCGAGAAGCTCGGCGAAAACGCGATGCGGAAGTTCCTGCAGCTGCCGCAGGATTTCATGGCGGCGCTCGGCTACGCCCCCTCCGCCGGGAACGGCTCCGGGCCGTACCCCCGCAGGGC
>DAIDBG010000262.1 GCA_027310225.1 bacterium
CGCCGGCGATGAACCTCTAGTTGCGGCTGTTCCTGCTGCTGTTCAAGCTGATCGGGCTGCCGCGCAGGGCCGTATTCGAGGAGTCGCGCGTCGCCTTCCGCGTGCTGCCCAACGACTGCGACGTGAACCTGCACATGAACAACGGGCGCTACCTCTCGTTCATGGACCTGGGGCGGGTGCACCTGGTGGCGCAGATGGGGCTGCTGCCGATCATCCTGAAGAAGCGCTGGCGGGCGGCGCTCGGCGCGGCCGAGATCAACTTCATCCGCGCGCTCGCGCCGCTGCAGCGCTTCGAACTGGTGACGCGGCTCGTGACCTGGGACGAGAAATACGCCTACATGGAGCAGCGCTTCGAGTCGGACGGCGTGCTGTGCGCGCACGCCTTCGTCAAGGGCCTGTTCCTCGACCGCGATGGCCGCGTGCCGAGCGCGGCCGTCACCGCGGCGCTGGGCCACACTGGCGCGGCCCCGCCCATGCCGGAGGAGCTGAGGATCTGGGCGGAGCTCGGCTCCGTCAAGAAGCAGAAAGCGTGAATCGGGATGCGAGATGCAAGATGCAAGATGCAAGATGCAAGATGCGAGATAGGGCCTCTGTCTCGTATCCCGAATCCCGTATCCCATATCGGGTGTCGTCTCGCACCCCGCGTCCCGCATCCCGTCTCAGATTGCGTTATTCCAGCTCGTCCAGCGAATTCCGGCGGGGCGCCGCCGCCAGGTGGGGCGTGATGATCACGTTGCGAAACGCCAGGAGGGGGTCGTCGGGGCGTCCGGGGGCGTCGTAGTGCGGATCGAGCCCGAAGCCGCCGAGCCGTCCGGCGCGCAGGGCGTCGAGCAGCGCGGCGCGGTCCACCAGCTGCGGACGCGAGACGTTGACGAGGATCGCGCCCGGCTTCATCAGCGTGAGCTCGCGCCGGCCGATGATTCCGCGCGTCGAGCTGGTCAACGGCAGGTGCAGGCTGGCGAAATCGCTTCCGGCAAGAAGCTCCTCGAGCGGCATATAGGCGGCGCCGTAGCGCGTTTCCTCCGCCGGCATCAGCCGCCGGCGCTGGGTGTAGACGATGCGCATGGCGAACGCCGCGGCGCGCAGCGCCACCTCGCGCCCGATCTCGCCCGGCCCGACGATGCTGAGCCGGCCGCGAAACAGGTTGCGAGTGCCGGCGCTGCGCGCCCAGTTGGCGTTCGCCGTGTGCGCGCGGTCGAATTGCGTGGGCGAATAACCGGCCGCGTGCGGCTGCTCGATGCTCACGAGACCGGCGGTCTCGTGCACTTTGCGCGCGAGGGCGAGCATCAGCGCCAGCGCGTGCTCGGCGCAGGACTGGTTGGCGCGGCGCCGCAGCGTGAGCACCCGGACGCCCGCGCACGCGCAGGCGCGCGCACCAGCCGGCAAGGTCCGGCTCCTCGTGCGCGAAGAAGTGTGAGAACGCCGCGACACGCGCAGCCGGCGCGGACGGATCCAGTACGATCTGGATCAGCCGCGGGAAGGGATCGTCCTCGACGACGACGGGTCGTGAGAAGGCCGCCATCAGTCACGCCTCGGTTTTCATTCTTATCAGCGTGTATCCGCGTTTATCTGCGGTTCGATTCTTGTCTCTCTTGGCGGACTTGGCGGTTCAAATCCGTTTTGCCAGCTCCGCCGCCTTGCCGATGTAGGTCGCCGGCGTCAGCGCGAGCAGCCGCTTCTTCTCGGCGTCCGGGATGGCGAGGCCCTGTATGAATATCTGCAGGGTAGCGCGGTTGATGCCTTCCTTGCCGCGGGTCAGTTCCTTGAGCTTCTCGTAGCCGCCGGTGATCCCGTAGCGCCGCATCACGGTCTGGATCGGCTCCGCGAGCACTTCCCAGTTGCGCTCGAGGTCCGCGCCCATGCGGCTGCGATCGGCCTCGAGCTGGTTGAGTCCCTTGAGGCAGGAATCGTAGCCGAGCAGCGTGTGGCCGAGCGCCACTCCCACGTTGCGCAGCACGGTGGAATCGGTGAGATCGCGCTGCCAGCGCGAGATCGGGAGCTTCTCGCTCATGTGCCGCAGCAGCGCGTTGGCGAGCCCGAGATTGCCCTCGGAATTCTCGAAGTCAATCGGGTTCACCTTGTGCGGCATGACGGAGGAGCCGACCTCGCCCTCCTTCGCTTTCTGCCTGAAATAGCCGAGCGAGATGTAGCCCCAGGCGTCGCGGTCGAGATCCACGAGGATGGTGTTGACCCGGGCAACGGCGTCAAACAGCTCGGCGACCGAGTCGTGGGGCTCGATCTGAATGGTGTACGGATTGAATTCGAGCCCGAAGCGCTCGACGAACGCGCGCGCGAGCTTTTCCCAGTCCACACCCGGATAGGCGGCGAGATGCGCGTTGTAGTTGCCGACCGCGCCGTTGATCTTCCCGGTGAGCTTCGCGCCCGCGATGCGGCTGCGGCCGCACGCCAGGCGGTAGGCGACGTTCGCGAGCTCCTTGCACATGGTGGTGGGGCTCGCCGGCTGGCCGTGGGTGTGCGCGAGCATCGCAGCGTCCGCCAGCTCGTGCGCGAGTCCGGCGAGCTTCTCGATGATGCGGTCGAGCGCCGGCAGCATTACTTTCTCGCGCGCGTGCTTCAGCATCAGCGCGTACGCGAGATTGTTGATGTCCTCCGAGGTGCAGGCAAAGTGGATGAACTCCGCGACCTTCATGACCTCCTTGTTGCCGGCGAGCTTCTCGCGCAGGAAGTACTCGATCGCCTTGACGTCGTGGTTGATCTTCGCCTCGATCGCCTTCACCGCCTCGCCGTCGGCCTCCGAGAATCGCGTCGCGATCTCATCGAGCTGCGCCACCGTAGGCGGCGAGAACGGCGGCACTTCCCTGATCGCCGGCTCGGCGGCGAGCGCCTTCAGCCACTCGACCTCGATCTTCACCCGCTGGCGGATGAGGGCGAGCTCGCTGAAGGTGTCGCGCAGCGCAGCGAGTCTGTTGTGATAGCGGCCGTCGAGAGGAGATAGTGCAGTGAGGAGGGTCAGCGCCATGGCAGCCCTATTGAAAACCCGGCGATATTTTACCAAACGAACAAGACGCCGGGCTCCCACCGGCGAACATTCTCATGACGACTGCATCGGAGATGCGGCGAGGCATTCGATCGGGAAGTTCGGTTTTCTCGACGGGTTCTGCCGCGGCGGGGGCGCCGCGCGCTTCACGAAGAATCCGGGATTGACCCGAGGAGGAAGACTCGAAAGGGGCGGGCCGGAAGACCGTGCGGACGGCTCCGGGCGGGGGACATCCGTTACGGCTCAAGGCATTACGGACGATATCTCAAACCTAACAAATTGATAGATTTGCTTTTTTGTGCAGCCGGTCTAACAC
>DAIDBG010000281.1 GCA_027310225.1 bacterium
GCGTAGGACACAGTCTTGCCCGCGTCGCTGAAACGTCCTTCGGCGATGAACTGATCGCTCGCCATGTCTATCGGGTTGGAGCGGCTCGCCTGCCACTGCCAGAGGTCGAGGAAGTAGCCGGCCTTGCGCTGCGCCGCGAGATCTTCTTCCGATATCACGGCGGCCCAGTCGGCGGGGTCGGTCCGGGTTTGCGGCAGGTACTTGGTGAGTTCGTCGAGACCCTTTTTCTTGCCGAGGTAGGGGTGCTTCTCGACCTCTTCCTCGTCCACCGCGTCGGTGAAGCCGTCCAGGCCCTTGCCGACCGTGATGTAGCCGCCGTAGCGGTCGAACCCCGGCACGCTGCCGTCGTCCACCATCATGGCGATCCGGTCTTCAGCCAGCCCGTCCGGCTCCCGGCCCGGCGTCTCCCCGCCGTACTTCTTCCAGCTCCCGCCCTCGAACTTCACCACGTCCCAGTAGAGCGAGGGCTGCTTCGCGGGCCAGCGGTAGCGGAAGAATATTTTCTTGCCGTTATGCGCCGCCTTGACCTGCAGCGGCATCGTCAGCTCCTGCGGAATATAGATGTTGCGCTTGATGTCGTTGCGAACAACGCCCGTTCCGCTGAAGAGCCAGGAGAGGGCGAGCATTGCCAGAAAAACGGCGATGGTGACGGCGAGCAGCTTTTTTTTCCTCTGGCCCGCGGCTATTTCCATTGTGCCTCCTGTGTGAAGACCGACCGTTCAGCCGCCCCCTGCCCGGCGCGGTTGCCGTGCTTATCCCTCATCGGGCAAGGGGAATTTCGTGGCCGTAAAGATGCCCTTCCACAACCGGCCGCGTATTGATCTATATCAAAGAAGATGCTGCTTCGCACCAACCCCGGATTCGGCTGATTGGTAATCACGCAACTCGTGATCAACCGCGATCTGCAACAGGCGCGCCAGGCACAGATAGACGCGTGCAGGGCCCTCCCGCGCGCGTGCGCGCTCGAGCGCCGCCGCGAAGGGGGGCAGCCAGCAGCGCACGAAGGAGGCGAGAAAATCATCGGTGCGCAGCGCGGGAACGTTCCCGGCGGCTTCCGCTGCGCACAGGTGCGCGGCGAACTCCAACTGCAGCGCGATGTGGTCCGGAAGGTCATGGAAATCACCGGTCCGCTGCAAGCCTGCCTGCCGGTAGCATTTTTCGAGCGCGACGGTCGCCGCTCCCATGATAGCGCCGTCGAGATAGAGGCCGGCGTTGAGCGGCGCAGGCACGGGGGGTGCCAGGAACAGTCTGCTGTAGTCCTGCAGCAGCCCGAGGTGGTCAGGAACGGCGGCAACCGCCTCGCGCAGCGCGCGCAGCGCGTCCGCGCCCGGATAACCCAGAGCGGCGGCAAGGTCGCTCAGATCGTCGGCGAGATGCAGCTTGATCGCATCATAGGCCGCTTGATTCTGCGGCGGCAGAAAAGCGCGCGCCAGGCACAGGTAGAATGCCGCGCGGTCGGTCAGATCCGTCATGAGTGCCGGTGGTGGATGGCTGTCATGGCAGCCGGTCGCCTGCGCGCCTCGGCTCAGTGCTGGACCGCTTTTTTCAGGCCGGCGCTGTCCGTCTCGCCGGTACCGGGCGATGCCGAGAGGTTGAACAGCTTCTCACCGAGTCCGTAGAACGCGAACACGATAGCCAGGCCGAGAACGGCCAGCATCCACTCGGTGAGCGAGGGCGTGTATCCGGGCAGCATGCTGGCCCATTCGCCCTTGAACAGCGGCACCGCCTGGCCGGTGACCAGGAACTCATAGCGCTCGATGAACATGCCGAGCAGCACCAGCGCCGCAGCCGCAATCTGCCAGCGGGCCCGGCGTTGCAGGGCGGGAACGAGCATGAGCACGAACGGCAGGGTCAGGCCGACCCAGAGTTCGACCTGGAATGCCGGCGAGCGCGCGAGGGCCCGGAAGACTTCGAGCCCGTCGAGAGTGCTCCACAAGCCGGTCCACATCCGCAGCACGATCGAGACCAGGGCGATGCCGATCAGCGTGGCGAAGACCTTCGGCAGCGCGTTGCCGGCGGCCACGCTGCGCAGCGGTTCGGGCATGTTTTCCTGGCGGAATCCGTACGCCATGTAGGTCGCCAGCACGATCGCGGCCGCGCCCGACAGGGCGGCGGTGAAGATGAAGAACATCGCGGTGAAGGAGCCGTACCACGTCGGCCGCATCACCATGGATCCGAACACCAGCCCCAGCATGCCGCTCGCCAGCACCACGGCCACAAAGGAGGCGATGCTGAGAAATTGGCTCGACGGGCTGTCCCAGTCGTCGTGCCACAGCCGGTCGAATTTGACCAGCATCAGCACCAGGTCGGCCAGGTAGAACACGCCCATCCAGAACATCGGCGAGAGATACTGCAGGCCGGACGGCATCGCCCACAGCATGCGGAACGG
>DAIDBG010000307.1 GCA_027310225.1 bacterium
GTCGGAGAGTGCCCGGAGGTCCAGGCCATCCTCGATTTTCTCGCGGATTCCACCCGCGGCATCATTCGGTAGCGGGCGGGCCCTTCATGATCGAGGCGCCGCTCACCATCGGCGTGGTTGCGGGCGAGGCTTCCGGTGATCTGCTCGGCTCCCATCTCATCAAGGCGTTGCGCCGCCACCTGCCGCGCGCGCGTTTCACCGGCATCGGCGGACCGCGGATGCAGGCCGCAGGGATGGAAGTGCTGTATCCTCTGGAGAAGCTGGCGGTGCGCGGTTATGTCGAGGTGCTCCGCCATTATTTCGAGATCATCGGCATCAGACGGCGGCTTGCGGCGCGCTTCTTGGAAGATCCCCCTGCGCTGTTCATCGGCGTGGACGCCCCGGACTTCAATCTCGACCTCGAAGCGCGACTCAAATCGGCCGGTATCCCGACCGCACATTACGTGAGCCCCTCGATCTGGGCCTGGCGCGGCGGGCGGATGAAAGCGATCAGGCGCGCGGTGTCGAGGATGCTCGTCGTGTTTCCGTTCGAGGCGGCGCTTTACGAGCAGGCCGGGGTACCGGTTGCCTACGTCGGCCACCCGCTTGCGGACATCCTGGCCGGTTTTCCCGGGCGTGCGACGGTGCGCGAGCAGTTGAGGTTGCCAGCGGGCGGGAAGGTCGTTGCCTTGCTGCCCGGCAGCCGCGTGAGCGAGCTCGAGCACCTGGCCGACCTGTTCGTGGAGACGGCGGCGCAGATTGCCGCCAGCGTACCTGACGTCCATTTCCTGGTGCCGCTGGTGAACCGCGCCACCAAGGACCTGTTCGAGGCCGCGCTCTACCGCCGCCAGGAAGGGGGACTCAACATGACGGTGCTGTTCGGCCACGCGCACGAGGCCATGGCTGCGGCCGACGTGGTGCTGGCCGCCTCCGGCACGGCCACGCTGGAGGCGGCGCTCATCGGGCGCCCGATGGTTATCGCCTACCGCATGCCGGCCCTCTCCTGGTGGATCATCAAGCGCCGCTGCTACCAGCCGTACGTCGGCCTGCCCAACATTCTGGCGGGCGAGTTCATCGTGCCGGAGTTCCTGCAGGAGGAGGCCGGCGCTGAAAACCTCTCGCAGGCGGTGCTCAACCTGCTGTTCGACACCACGGTGCGCGCCCTGCTCGAGGCACGCTTTGCCGCCATCGCGCAGGAATTGCGCCGGGATAACGCTGAGCGCGCGGTCGCGGCGCTGTCGCCGCTGATCCGGGACGGGCAGGTGACGTGACGCTCGTTTGCGGAGTGGACGAGGCGGGGCGGGGACCGCTTGCGGGGCCGGTGTTCGCGGCCGCGGTGATCCTGGACCCGGCCCGGCTCATCGCGGGGCTCGCCGACTCGAAGACGCTCACGGCCCGCCGGCGCGAGAAACTGGCGGTGGAGATCCGGTTGCGCGCCGCCGCCTGGTCGGTGGCCAGCGCAAGCGTCGAGGAAATCGATGCGCTCAATATTCTCCAGGCGAGCTTGCTGGCGATGCGCCGCGCCGTGGAGCAGCTGGCGGTGACGCCGGCCCGGGTGCTGGTGGACGGCCTGCAGCGGCCGCGGCTGGGCCTGCCGGTGGAGGCGGTCGTCAGGGGCGATGCAACCGTCCCCGCGATCGCGGCGGCCTCGATACTGGCGAAGGTCGCGCGCGACGCCGAGATGCTGACATTGCACCAGCTCTTTCCCCAGTACGGCTTCGACCGCCACAAGGGCTATCCCACCGTTGCGCATCTGGCGGCGTTGCGCGCCCACGGGGTATCGGCCGCGCACCGGCGCAGCTTTGCGCCGGTGCGGGCGTTGGTCGGAGGAGGGATCCTGTCATGATGTGCGCCGTTGCGGACCGAAGGCTCGTTTAGGCGAGTTCCGCGAGCAGCCGTTTCAATCCATTGCGCTCGCGCTGCCGTGACACCAGCGCGCGCCGCCGCCGGCACTGCGCCACGAGCTCACGGCAGTAAACCGGGTCGTTTTCCGCCCGCCACAGCCTGCGCGCGAGAGCGCGTTCATCGCCGAGAGGATAATAGCCCGCATAGCGCGGTCCGAGCATGCCGATATTGCCGGAGATGCGCGAAGCGATGACCGGCACCCCGGCGGCGAGCGCTTCGCTGATCACGTTGGCGCCGCCTTCCATGCGCGAGCTGATCACCATCAGCCGGGCGCGGGCCAGCAACCCCAGCGCCCGCCGGTGCGGCAGTTCCCCCAGCCAGCGGTAACGGGGCTCGCGGCCGGCCCAGCCGCGGGCCGCGCGCGCCATTTCCGGCGTCATGGCGCCGCCGATATGGGTGAGGCGGATGCGGCTTTGCGAGGGCAGGTGGGCGAGCGCCGCAACGGCGCGGAACGGGTCCTTCTCCTCGCGCAGGTGCCCGCTGACTACGACCTCGAAGCAGCTTTTGAGCGCGGACCGGGGCGCGATCCAGGGCGCGGACTGGTAGATGACGCGGGTCTTTGCGCGCAGCACGGGCGCGAGCTCTTTCAGCCCCGCTTCCTGCAGCACCACCATGCGCGTCGCGAGGTGCATGGATTCCTGCGCGCCGGGGTCGGCGCGGATATCCCGGTAGAGATCGGTGCCGGTCAAGACCAGCACCAGCGGGCGTGCGGGGTGGGCGCGGGCGAAACGCGCGACCGAGTCATGGCTGCGCCGGGCGTGCAGGGCGATCATGACATCCGCCGCGATCCCGTCCCATGCCATCTGGACCCGCACGCGGTGGCCGAGTTCGCGCAGCAACGCGGCCCAGCGCGCCGCGGTATGACGGTTGCCGTGGCGGGAACCGGACGCAGCGGGCGTGACAATGACGATTTTCACTTCGTTCTTGGGTTACACTTTTGCAGATTTTCTCACGATTGCCGATGGCCCGACCAAGCCCGAAACCGGACGCCGCAGCCTTGAGCCGCCTGCTGCTGGATGCGCGCGGCCGCACACTCGCGTACGCGGGCGACCTGAGCGGGGAACAGCTTCTTGGTCCGAAGCTCCCCATCGTCAATCCACCGCTGTGGGAGATCGGCCACGTCGGCTGGTTCCAGGAGCACTGGTGCCTGCGTCATCGGCCGGGGCGCAGCCCCGCGCCTTCGCTGATCGCGGACGCCGATGCGCTGTACGACTCGGCGCTCGTGCCGCACGATGCGCGCTGGAGCCTGCCGCTGCCGGATCTGGATCGCACGCTGGGGTATCTCGCACGGGTAATGGAACGCGTCCTCGATCGTCTCGATCGCGAGGGTGATGCGGATTTCCTGCGGTATTTCGTGCAGCTCGCCGCGTTCCATGAGGAAATGCACTGCGAGGCTTTTACCTATACCCGCCAGACACTGGGCTATCGCCCGGCCGCACGGGATGCCGTCGCGGCGGCCGCCGTCGCATCGGGGCCGTGGGCGGGGGACGTCGAAGTCCCGGGCGGAGAATTCCTGCTTGGCGCGGCGCCCGACGGGGAAGGCTTCGTGTTCGACAACGAGAAGTGGGCGCACCGGGTGAACGTCGCTCCGTTCCGCATCGCGCGCGCGCCGGTGACCAATGTCGAGTTTGCGGCGTTCGTGGAAAATGCCGGCTACCGGCGGCGCGAGCTCTGGAGCAGGGCGGGATGGAGCTGGTGCGAGCGCGCCGGGGCTGAAGCGCCGGTTTATTGGAACCGGCGCGACGGCGGGTGGACGCAGCGCTGTTACGACGGAGTCCGGCCGCTGCGCCCGCACGAGCCCGTGATCCACGTGAGCTGGTTCGAGGCGGACGCCTATTGCCGCTGGGCGGGACGGCGCCTGCCGACGGAAGCCGAATGGGAATTCGCAGCCGCGGGGGTGCCCGCCGCGGCTGGCGAGAAGAAAGCCTATCCCTGGGGCGAAGCGCCGCCGGTCCCCGAACGCGCGAACCTGTTCGGAGTGCTCGATGCCTGCGCCGATGTCGGCGCGTTTGCGAAGGGGGACAGCGCATGGGGTTGCCGGCAGATGGTGGGCAATGTCTGGGAGTGGACGGCGGACTGGTTCGGTCCGTACCCCGGGTTCGTGCGCGACCCGTACCGGGAATACTCGGAACCCTGGTTCGGCAATCACAAGGTGCTGCGGGGCGGCTGCTACGCTACGCGCGCGGCGGTGTTGCGCAACACCTGGCGCAATTTTTACACCCCCGACCGGCGCGATGTATTCGCGGGGTTCCGGACGTGCGCCGCATGAAGCGCATCACCTCGCCCGAGAATCCGCGCTTCAGGGCACTGCGCCAGCTCGTCGAATCCTCGCGCGAGCGCAGGAAATCCGGCCTGTCGGTGCTCGACGGAGCGCACCTCGTCTCAGCCTACCGCGACTGCGGCGGTGTGCCGGAGCAGGTGGTAGTCAGCGATTCCGGCGTGAAGAGCCCGGAAATTGCGGGCATGCTCCGGGGCCTTGCGCCCCTCGAGCCCCTGTTGCTGGGCGACGGCCTGTTCAGGCGGGTTTCGCCGGTCGTCACGCCGACCGGCATTATGGCCGTGGTCAAGACGCCGCGGCCGCAGCCGGTGCCCGGCGACCTGGACGCCTGCATCATGCTCGAAGGCCTGCAGGATCCCGGCAACCTCGGCTCGATACTGCGCTCGGCCGCCGCCGCGGGCATCCGGCACGTCCTGTTGTCGGAGGATGCCGTGCATGCCTGGTCGCCGCGCGTGCTGCGCGCCGGCATGGGGGCGCATTTCCTGCTGCGGATTTACGAGCAGACGGACCTGCTGGCGACAGCCCGGGCCTTCAGGGGCAGGGTGGTCGCAACCGTACGGCGGAGCGCGCTTTCTGTGTACCAGTCCGACCTGACCGGCAGGGTGGCGTTACTGTTCGGAAACGAAGGCAGCGGCCTGTCGCCGGAACTGAGAGCGGCAGCGCAGGCGGAGATCTCCATCCCGATGCCCGGCAGGGT
>DAIDBG010000311.1 GCA_027310225.1 bacterium
CGCGAGCGCCATCGCCGGTGCGTTCATCGGCCTCGCGCTGCCGGCCTCCCTCGTGGAGACCGCGCTCGGCATCACCATACTGTGCATCGTGGGGCTGATGTGGCGCGCGAAAAAGTCCGAGTTTCCCGAAGTGGCGCGGCCCGACGGCCTCGCCGTGGCGCTTCGCCTCCACGGCGTCTTTCATGACGGCGCGCTCGGCCGGGAGGTCGCGTGGCGGGTCCATCGTACCCCGCTCGGGCTCGCGCTCTTCGTCGGCATCGGCGTGCTGGCGGGCCTGTTCGGTCTCGGCGCGGGCTGGGCGAACGTGCCGGTGCTGAACCTCGTGATGGGCGTGCCGCTGCGCCTCTCCGCCGGCACCAGCGGCTTCATTCTTTCCATCGTTGATTCGTCCGCCGCGTGGGTCTATATCAACAAGGGCGCGCTGCTTGCGATTGTCGCCGCGCCTTCGGTGATCGGGGTCATGCTCGGCGCCTTCATCGGCGGGCGGCTGCTCAGGGTGCTGAAGACGTCGTCCATCCGCAGGCTCGTGATTGCGGTGTTGCTGCTCGCGGGCCTGCGTGCGCTCGCCAAGGGAACGGGATGGTGGCCATGAGCTGCCGGGAAAACGCCTCGCCGGAGCAGCTGCGCTACGCGCGCGTTCTCGACTGGGGCATGAAGGCAGGCCTCCTCGTGCTCGCGGCCGGCTTTCTCGCCTACGTCCTGGGCTTGCTGCCGGCGCAGGTGCCGCTCGCGGACCTGCCGCGGCTCTGGGTTCTGCCGGTGGCGGACTTTCTGCGCGAGTCCGGGATGACGGGCGGCTGGTCGTGGATCGCCAGGCTGGGAACAGGCGACGCGCTTTCGCTCGCCGGCATCGCATTGCTCGCCAGCGTGTCCGTGCCGTGCCTGCTCGCGCTGCTGCCGGATTTCGCCCGGCGCGGGGACCGGGCCTATCTCGCGATCGCGCTGCTGCTCGTCGGCGTGCTGGTGCTGGCCGCGTCCGGCGTGCTGGGCCATTGAGGAGGCCGTGCATCACGGGAATTTTTCGGTATAATCCGACGCGGTTCCTCCACGCCTGAATACGAATACGACATGAAAGCCATCACCCTCATACGGATCATCGTGGCGGGCGCATTGCTGGCCGGTGCGGGCGCGCCACAGGCGGCCGAAGGCGACCCCGCCGCCGGCAAGCAGAAGGCCGCGACCTGCGCCGGCTGTCACGGCATTCCGGGCTACAGGACGGCGTTCCCGGCGGTTTACAGCGTGCCCAAGCTCGGCGGGCAGCACGCGGCCTACATCGTCAAGGCGCTGCAGGATTACAAGGCGGGCAACCGCAGCAACCCGACGATGCGGGCGGTCGCGGCGGGCCTGTCAGACCAGGACATGGCCGATCTCGCGGCGTACTACGCGTCCGGCGCCGCCAAGTCCGCGGCGGCGAAGTAACTCCGGAAGGGAACCAGGCATGAACAAGCTCATATTCGGCGCGCTGTGCGCATTGTTGGCGGCGAGCGCGCCGGCCATGGCCGCCGAAGCGGCGGCGGGCAAGCAGAAATCCCAGGTCTGTGCGGCGTGCCACGGGCCGGACGGCAACAGCCAGTCGCCGGATTTTCCGCGCCTCGCGGGCCAGAATTACGACTATCTGGTGAAGGCGCTACAGGACTACAAGTCGGGCGCGCGCAAGAACCCGATCATGGCGCCGATGGCCGCGAACCTCTCGCCGCGCGACATGGAAGACCTTGCGGCGTATTTCTCCTCGCAGCGAGGGCTCGTCACCAAATACTAGGGATGAGGGATGAAGGATGAGGGATGAGGGATGAGGATTAAGACAGATACAAAGCGCGATCGGAATTGACGCGCGCAGACGCTGTCGACAGCCTTTATAACTTCTTTCCCGGCTTTTTTCCCTCCGCCCTCATCCCTCCGCCCTCATCCTTCGATTTGTGCGGGAATTCGCACAAATCGTTGATCAGGCACCTCGGGCAGTCGGGCTTTCTCGCCTTGCAGACGTAGCGCCCGTGCAGGATCAGCCAGTGGTGGGCGTGAAGGCGGAACTCCTCGGGCACGACTTTCAGCAGCCTTTTCTCCACGGCCACCACGTCCTTGCCCGGCGCGAGGCCGGTGCGGTTCGCCACGCGGAAAATGTGCGTGTCGACGGCGATGGTCGGTTCGCCGAAGGCCGTATTGAGGATGACATTGGCGGTCTTGCGCCCGACGCCCGGCAGCGCCTGCAGCGCTTCGCGCGTGCGCGGCACCTCGCCGCTGTGCTTTTCGATCAGCAGCCTGCACGCGCCCAGGAGATTCTTCGCCTTCGTGCGATAGAGCCCGATGCGCCTGATGTGGCGCTCGAGTCCCCTGCGGCCGAGCTTGAGCATCGCTTCGGGGCTGTTTGCCGCCCGGAAGAGGCCAGGCGTGGCGAGGTTCACGCTCTTGTCGGTCGCCTGCGCGGAGAGGACGACCGCGACCAGCAGCTCAAAAGGTGACGCGAACTTAAGCTCGCTGCGCGGCGCCGGATTGGCCGCGCGCAGGCGGGCAAATATTTCGTGGCGTTTGGCGGCGTTCATTTGCTGGGGACGCCAAGCTTACCCGAAGCGCCAATCCTGCCGGATACCGTTGGAGAAGGATCGCGTTCCCGGCTTCCTCGCGCACCCCCGGCGAAAGGAGCCCGGCCCGGCGATCCTGTGGTTGCACCACAAAGCTTGTGCGAACAAAGGGTTGGATGCAGGAACTCGCACAGCGAATTGCGTGCGACGGCACGGCATGACGCGCCGGTGCTCGTGTCCGGAACTGCCAATGGGCCTCGCTTGATCTGAGGAAGCTGGTTGACACTGGCAAGGGCGAAGCCACCACTACAACATATGGCTGTCGCGCTCGCACTTGATATTGTCTCGTTGGAAGAAGAATATATTATCTTGTCATGCGTCTCGGAATACACCCCATGCTGCGCGCCCCGTTGATCGTTTTGCTCCTGTGGCTCGCTGCCGAGACTGTGGCGCAGGCGCAGGGTTTCAAATTCTCCAACGAGGACGAGGCGGCCAAGGCGGACAAGGCGAGGCAGGCCGAGCGCCAGGCGAAAGCCCAGTCGCTGCTGGCGGCACCCTGCCTGGACAAGATCAAGAACCAGAAGATCATGGTGCTGATCGGCGAAGACCGCAACGGGCTTATCTTCGCGAAGCAGGCTTCCTACAGTCCCCATGTCGATGCGATCAATGGGCGCCTCAAGTCGTTGGGCCTCAGGACCTACTCTCCCGAGGAGATCCGGAAGCAGATCGCCCAGGCCGAAATCGACGCCTATTTCAAGAATGATCCGGACGCCGCGATCAGCGCGTCGAAACGTCTCGCGGCGCAGTACATATTGCGGGGGCTGATCGCGACACAGGCGGGCCGCAACGCCATCGTCAACGTCAATCAGGTCAGCATCAGCATGAACTTCACGTTGACCGGGGCGAACGGCAGGGTGATTTCCCAGGCCGGCGCCACGAATGAAAGCTATGCCGGCCGCGACATCTCGGGCATGGCGCTCACTTTGATCAACGAGCGCGCCGATGAGGTCGTCGCGCAGTTGTACAACGACTATTGCCGGAAAGCCGGCGCCCGTTAGCGGGCGGCGGAGGAGTGGCTGTATGAAGGACTCTACACGAGGGAGGCTGTCATGAGGATCACGCAATCCATTCCGTTCAAAGGCGCCGCCGTCGCGGCGGTATTTGCACTGGTGAGCGTCAGCGGTGAGTCCGCCGCACAACCGGTCTTCGGCAATCCGTCGCCCACCGCGGGCAGCGAGACCTCGCAGAAGGCCAATGCCGCGGCCGATGTGGCCGCGTACAAGCCCGTCGAATACGTCAACAAAGGGACAAAAGGCCCGGCGCTGGTGGTGATTCCCGGGGACATCAAGAGCAATAACGCCACTTTTACGCAGAGATTCCTCCCCAACAACATCGCCGATTTCGCCGAGCTCGAGCTGTCGCAGGCGAACTTTCCGGTACTGGAGCGCAATAATCTCGGCAACCTGCTCCAGGAAATCTCGCTCGCCTACAACCTGGGGGACGTCAACAAGGCGCGTCAGACCATGCAGGTCGGCAAGCTCAAGACGACGAAGTGGGTCGTCAAGTTCGATATCCTCAAGGCCGAACAAATCGCGGAAAACAGGCAAGGCTTCGACGGGGGCGCAATCGGCGGCATCATCGGCCTGTTTGGCGGGCGTGGCGGATCGGCCGTGGGCCAGGCCACGAGTTCGGTCCAGACGCAGGAAGCAACCGGGGTGTGGCTGATCGGGATGCGCTACAAGATCATGGACGCCAACACGACCGAGCAGGTCGCCCAGGGCTACAGCGAGCTCAAGATGGAAGTCGGCGCGTCAGCGACCAGCGTTTTGGGCGTGTCGCAGAGCGCGAAAGGCGGGGTCGGGCTCGACACCATGGTTCAGCGTCTGGTACAGACCGCCGTTTACGAGATCGATTCCAAATACAAGTAACGCTGTTCCGCGCCGCTGGCGAAATCGCTGCGTGCCGCGGATGGATCGGCGCGCAGTTTTTGCGACCGACTATCGAGCCTCGGGTAAATGGCTGACAAGCCATTGCCGCGGTACATTTCCCCTCTCCTCTCGGGAGAGGGGAAAGGGGTGAGGGTCGAGCATCGTCAACCATTTTCACGATGCTCGTTAGGTGCGCGCCTTCAGGGAACCTGATATGTCCGGACTCACTAGACTAGGCAAGTACGAAATCCGGCGCGAACTCGGCAAAGGGGCCATGGGGATCGTCTATGAAGGCTTCGACCCCGTCATTGAGCGCACCGTCGCGATCAAGACCATACGCCCGGAACAGCTCGATAAATCGCAGGCGGCAGAGATTCTTGCACGCTTCAAACGCGAAGCCCAGGCCGCGGGCCGGCTCAATCATCCCAATATCGTCGCGATATACGACTATGGCGAAGTCGTGCCCGAAGGCGATCCGACGCAGGAGGCTGACCGTTCGCGGGTGGCGTTCATCGCGATGGAGTTCGTCAAGGGGCGCGAACTCAGGGACTATTTCGAAGCCAATGAGCGATTCGTCCTGAAAGAGGTCGAGCGCATCATGGGCGGGCTTCTCGATGCGCTCGGTCATGCCCATGCGAACGGCGTGGTCCACCGCGACGTGAAGCCCGCCAACGTCATTCTGCTAGCGGACGGCAAGGTCAAGGTCGCGGACTTCGGGATCGCGCGCGTCGAAACTTCCGAGTTGACGCAGGCCGGCACCGTCCTGGGCACCCCGGCGTACATGTCGCCCGAGCAATTCCTGGGGCAACCCGTGGACGGCCGCAGCGACATCTTTTCCTGCGGCGTGATTCTGTACCAGTTCCTGACGGGGGAAAAGCCGTTTACGGGGACGGTGACCACCATCATGCACAAGGTTCTGAAGGAAGAACCCTTGCCGCCTTCGATGTTGAACGTGACGCTCCCGGCGGTCTGGGACACGGTCGTGAAGAAGGCAATGGCAAAAAGCCCGTCGGAACGCTACCAAACCGCCGCAGAATTTGCCTCGGCGGTACGAGAGGCGGTTGCCGGCCAGAGCAGCGATCAAACCGTTGTCAATCTCCAGACCGGGGTGGTCGCGGCCGACGCCACGCTCGTCAACCGGACCGGCTCCGCAGCTGCTCCCCCGGCGCCGGGTGCGACCAGCACGAGTGCTCCGGCGTCCATGCCGGCGCCCGCGCGGGACAAGAGGCGATCCAACAGGGTTGCCCTGGCCGCAATGGCAGCGATAGTGGTGGTCGCAGGCGGGGCGGGCTACGTACTCCTGAGCAAGGATCGCGGCGCACGCGAGCCCGCTGCGCAGAATGCACCCGCTGCGGCGGCCACGCCGGGGGCGGTCCCGGTGTCAGTCGCCGGCACGCCGCGTGTAGCAGCCGATCCCGCGCCGGAGCCCGGCACCATGATCATCAGCGCGCTTGGCCTGGTCGATCCGAAGGATCCCAAGTTCAAGGACGACCCGGCCGCAGCGCAGGCGGAGGCGCGCGCCGACGCCAAGCGGCAACTGATCGAAAAAGCGCTCGCGCTGTACGTGGACAAGAACTCGCTCGACAGGAACTACCCGCTAATCGAACAGAAACTCCTCTCGAACCCGGGCATGTTCATCAAGACCGTGATCCAGGAGGGCGCGCCGGAAACCGGCAAAGACGGCTTGATTGCAGCCGAGACGCGCGCGGCGGTAAAAGTCCGCGACGTGCAAAAGTCGCTCAACCGGATGTCCAAGGAAGAGCGTATCGACTTCATCCGCAACAATGGCGATCCGAAGATTTCAATTCTGATCGCGATCCGCAACGCCGACACCGCGCAGGCGCTGCCCGCCGAGCGATCGCAGCTCGCCGAAAACGTGGTGAAAGAGAGGATCAAGTCCTTCGGGTTCCGCGTCTGGTCGGTCGAAGGCGAAACGAAGACCGGCCCTAACGCACAGGCGGCCGATTTTCAGATCCAGGGCGAGGTCAAGGTGAAGCAGCTGTCGGCCCGGCTCGCGGCCTCCGGCATCACCGTCACCAAGACCGCGCTTACCTCGTGGACCGTCAAAGCAATTGACAAGGCAAGCGGGGAGGAGATCTATCTGAATACCATCAGCCCCAAGGAAAAGAGCTGGGCCACCGAAGACCAGGCTCTGACCGAGATCGGCAAACTGGTCGGCGAGGAGTTCTCCAAGAACTTCTTCCTGCAGCACTTCAATTTCGGCGTGCAGGCAATCAACCTCGACATCGCGGGATTGCCGGATGCGTCGAGCGCGCGGCTGCTGCTGCGCGAACTGCGCGCCATCCGTTCCGTGCTCGACGCGCAGATGCTGGCCGAGTCCGGTGGGTTCCGATTGCAGCTGCCCGAAGGCAGCGCGACCGACATCGTGCAAGACTCGGTTCTCGGACCGTTGAATACCAAGCTCGGGCAAAATTGCTTTGCGCTGGCGGGGGCGAGCGCTACCGCGGTCAAGGTGAGCTTTTCGGCGGCGTGCGCCAAGGCGTCGGTGCGGGCGAAACTGGAAACGGTCCCGCCCGCAGGGTTGTTGAACGCGCCCGAATCGCGCAGCAAGGGCTTGCTCAAGGCCGGTGTGGTAAAAACCTGACCCGCTCCCGAACAACGGCTACGCTTTGAGGTTCGCGCTTGCTGTTTCGTTCGGCATCACCGCACCGCAAAATTCACGGTTTCCTCGCTCGACTTGCTGATGCTGTGGCCGAATGCAATTCGGCCCTGGCCGCGCAGCATGACTTCCTCGCGCCGCAGCACGATCTCGGATTCGCCGGCGAAGGTGACAAAAGTACCGTTGGTGCTCTGATCAACGAGAAAAAAATTGTCGCGCCGGCGCTCGATACGGGCATGCACACGGGAGGCCATGCGGTCGGCGAGGACGATTTGGCAACCGGCGTCGCGGCCAAGGGCAATGCCGGCATTCGCCTGTTCCAGTACCAGCTCCCTCGCGCCATGCGTGAGGTGAAGTTTGATCTGACTCGGCGCCATCATGATCGATGCCGTGCCCATCGTGAGATCTTCACCTGCCTGCCAGATGACTTCGCAGACATCAACGTCGTCGCCCTTGCCCTTCACGGACAATGCTGCGATTTTCCGGGTTGAACCCCGCAGTGCCGGCGACAGCCGTTCGACCGTGGCCGAGGTGGTAATGATCTGCATGCCTTTGGCGAGCCCCGCCATGCGTGCGGCCATGTTGACGGTATCACCGAAGACGTCGCCTGCTTCCTCGATCACCGGGCCGGCATGCAAGCCGACCCGGATCGCGCGCTTGACGTTCGCGACAGCGGGCAAGGCCGCCACCTTCAGCTGCATGTCGGTCGCGGCAAGATGCCCGCTGTCGGCATCCGGCAGGACGCACATGACCTCGTCGCCGATGGTCTTGATGACACGCCCCTGATAGTGCGCAACGACCCCGCGCATGATGCCAATGCACTCATCGATCAGCGTCTTCGCCCTGGCATCGCCCAGCGTGTCGTAGAGCTTGGTACTGCCCGAGATATCGGCAAACAGCACGGCCATTTCGTTGGGCGGCATATATCTGAGTTCCTTGTCTTGGGCATCAGGACCGGACAGAGGTGAGCAGCGTGCAGTGAGTGATCGGCTTTGCGCGAGGCGTCCACCGTCCGGCATGCAACGCCCCGCAAATGCTAGGGCAATTTAGTCACGGGAGCAAGCAACAACGAGCTTGCTTATCACTGACGCGCGGCGATCAGCCGCGTTGCTGCAGCCTCTGTCGCGCGCGCGCGATCGCCTTCTGTAGGGTCGCGCGCTTTGTGTCTTGCGCGTCCTCTTTTTTCGCCGCGGCAAGCCGGAGCGCCCGCTCTTCGCGCTCGCGCTTCAAGCGCTCAGTGCGCGCATCAAATCGGCGGCGCGCCCGTTGCGCGGTCTTCTGCCGCTCATCGCGCGTCAGCTCATGTCCGGTTTCTATCATGGTGATGCAGTCGACAGGGCAAGGTGGAATGCACAGTTTGCAGCCGGTGCACTCCGCGGCGATGACGGTATGCATGAGCTTGGCGGCGCCGACGATGGCGTCCACCGGGCAGGCCTGGAGGCACAGCGTGCAGCCGATGCAGGCCTCCTCGTCAATGATCGCAACGGCCGGCGGCATCGTGGCGCCGCAAGCCGGATCCAGCGGCTCAAACGGCATTCCGGTGAGCCGCGACAGCTCGCGGACGGTATCCTCTCCTCCCGGCGGGCAGCGGTTGATGCCGGCACGCCCGGCGGCAATCGCTTCCGCGTAGGGTCGGCAGCCGGCGTAGCCGCACTGCCGGCACTGCGTCTGCGGCAGCAGGGCATCGATCCGGTCCGCCAGCGTGTCGTTCATCGTTCGCAGAGGGCCTCGATGCACTCGCGCACCAGCGCCGGGCCCCGGTAGATGAGCCCGGTGTAGAGCTGCACGAGTTGCGCGCCGGCGGCGATTTTTTCGCGCGCGTCGCCGGCGCTCATGATCCCGCCCACCCCGATCACCGGCACACCGCCTTTCAGCTCGCGGGCGAGCTCGCGGATGACCGCGGTCGAGCGTGCCGTGAGCGGTGCGCCGCTCAGGCCGCCGGCCTCGTCTCCATGCCGCAGGCCGGCGACGCCGTCGCGGGCGGTCGTGGTGTTGGTGGTGATCGCCGCCTCGACCTGATGCCGCTGCAACAGCCCGGCGATCGCGGCGAGCTGCGCGGAATCGAGATCGGGCGCGATCTTCACCGCGAGCGGCACGCGCCGGCCGTGCGCGTCGGCGAGCCTGCGCTGCTCGGCTTTCAGCGCCGCGAGCAGACGGTCGAGCGCGCCGGCCTGCTGGAGCTGGCGCAGGTCGCGGGTGTTGGGCGAGGAAATGTTGACCGTGACGTAGCTCGCGAGCGCATAGACCTTGCGCAGGCAGGCGACGTAGTCGTCGGCCGCGCGCTCGAGCGGGGTGTCGGCGTTCTTGCCGATGTTCACGCCGAGCACGCCGCGGTACTGCGCGCGTTTCACGTTCTCCACCAGCCGGTCCACGCCGTCGTTGTTGAAGCCCAGACGGTTGATCAGCGCCCGGGCGGCGGGCAGCCGGAACAGGCGCGGGCGCGGGTTGCCCGGCTGGGGGCGCGGCGTCACGGTGCCGATCTCCAGGAAGCCGAAGCCAAGCGCCGCGAGCGCGTCGAGGTATTCCCCGTTCTTGTCCAGTCCCGCGGCGAGCCCCACCGGGTTGGGAAAGGTGAGGCCCATCACGGTGCGCGCGCAGCCCGCGGGCGCGGGTCCGGCGGAAGGACCCAGGCCGAGCCGCGCGAACGCCCGGAACGCCTTGAGCGTGAAGCGGTGCGCGGTCTCGGGCTCAAGCGCGAAAAGCAGCGGGCGCACCATCGAGTAAATCATCGCGCTATTCTAGCGCGATGATTTACTTATCTGAGATCTGATTATTAAGGCGGCCGACACGATGGCTTTCGCATTCGTGGATTCGCATCAGAGGCCGCCTTCATTTGACCGTGCCGCCGCCGCATGTTAGAACGCGCGAGACCATGGAAAGACGCATCGAGCAGATCGTACAGATCGCCGCGATCGTGGCACTCGTGATCGGGTCCCTGATGGTGCTGAGGCCCTTCCTTGCCGCCATCCTCTCGGCCGCGATCGTGTGCTTTTCCACCTGGCCGGTGTACGTGCGGATCGAGCGCTGGCTCAAGGGCCGGCGCTGGCTCGCCGCACTCGTCATGACCGTGCTCCTCGTCCTCGTTCTGGTGCTGCCGCTGGCGCTGATCGCGGTGACTTACGCCGACCAGTTTCCCCAGTTCGTGGAGCGGGTGCGCGAAACGATCGCCGAAGGGCTGCCCGGGCCGCCGGAGTGGATCGCTTCCCTCCCGGTGGTGGGCGAAGCGCTGGACGCGGGCTGGCGCGACATCGCGGGCAGCAAGGACAAGCTTGCGGAAGTACTCAGGCGCTTTGCGCAACCGGCACGCGAGGTGCTGGTGCAGGCCGGCTTCATCATCGGCGAGGGCGTGCTGCAGTTGACGCTCATCGCCTTCATCGGGTTCTTCTTCTACCGCGACGGGGCGGCGCTGGTGCAGGCGCTGCGCAACGCGCTCAACCGCGTCGCCGGCAACCTGAGCGACGGGCTGCTCGACATCGTCGGCGGCACCATCAACGGCGTCGTTTACGGCATCATCGGCACCGGCCTCGCGCAGGCGCTGATGGCGGCGATCGGCTACCTCGTCGCAGGCGTCCCCGGCGCGCTGATGCTCGGCTTCTTCACCTTCTTCCTGTCCATCGTGCCGGCGGGACCGGCGGTGATCTGGATCGGCGCTGCGGCGTGGCTCGCCTACCAGGGCGAGCCGGGCTGGGCGGTGTTCATGGCGATCTGGGGATTCTTCGTGATCAGCGGCATTGACAACGTCGTGAGGCCGCTGCTCATCAGCCGCGGGGCGAGCCTGTCGTTCGCGCTGGTGCTGCTCGGCGTGTTCGGCGGCGTGCTCGCCTTCGGCTTCGTCGGAATCTTCCTGGGACCCACGCTGCTCGCGGTCGGCTTCAACCTTGCGCGCAGATGGACGGAGCGGCAGGCGCCTGCCGCGGGCTGAGACTGCGGCTACGCCGTGCCGGCGGCGGGTACGGGTGTCCGCTTCTGCAAGCCGATCAGCGCGAGATAGAGCGCGAGTATCACCAGCCAGCACACCAGCGCTGACCACAGGACGTGGCTGAAGAAGTGTGCGCCCTGCAGCATGCGACCGAGGCCCAGCACCGCTCCCGCCGCCAGGCCGGTGGCGAGCCCGGCGCGGGCGAGGCGCGGCTGCCGCCGCGCGCGGCCGACGAAATAGAACGCCATCAGCGCAAAGCCAGTCGAAGCGTATCCCGCCGGGAAACAGCGGCCGGCCTTGAACGAAGGGGGTGCCGGCTCGAGCAGCCGCGTGTAGGGCGCGAAGCCGCCGTATTGCTCGAGGTCCCACGGGCAGTATTTGCCGCTCACCGACTTGAGCGCGCTCACGCTCGCCGGTGCGAGCGCGAGCGCGAGGAACAGGAACAGCAGCACGCGCCGCTCCGGTTGCAGGGCCGGGATGCGGTACGACAGCACGAAGCCGGCGAGCGCCAGCAACGCGATCAGCACCACCATGTATTTGGGCCACTGGTGCAGGATGACGTCGAGGAAAAAGCTGTTGCGCAGCGGGAAGCTGCCCGTGGCGGGATCGAAGAACCAGTTGCTGATGGTGCGGTCAATGTCGGTCGCTTCCAGCCCGAGCAGCGCGACCGCCGCGATGAGCGGCACGCCGAGCAGGAAGAACCAGTCGGAACCCGGGATGCGGCGTGCGGGCGTTTTTTCAGCAGGACCGCCCGCGGCGGCGTCAGTAGAGCCGGTAGCCACGGTTGGCGTAGAGCGTGTAGGCGAGCTGGAACACGCTGGCGGCGTCCTTCGTGCCCTCGTCGTCCGGTTCGGCCCGAGACTGCCGGCGCGTGACCGGATCGTAGCGCCGCGCCGCGGAGGTCTTGCGGAAACCGAGCTCGTTCAAGCCACCCCCGCGGTAGAGCGCGATGTCGCGATTGTGATTGAACAGCGCGAAGCGCTGGTCCGCGCCGCCGGCCAGCACGTCCTTGCCGAAGAACACGCTGTCGTAGGAGATGTTGAGCAGTCCCAGCACCGTCGGCGCGACATCGAGCTGGGTGGTCAGCGTGGCGACGCGGCGCGGCGCGATGTTGCGCGGGCTGTAAACGATGAACGGGATTTCGTACGACGGCAGCGGAATGTCTTCGCGTCCGTAAACGCGCGCACCGTGATCGGCGACGACCACCACCACGGTGTCGTCGAAATACGGCCGCTGCCTCAGTTGTTCCATGAAGCGCCCGATCGCATAGTCGGCGTAGCGCACGCCGGATTCGCGGCCGCCGCCGCTGGGCTTGACGCCTTCGATGCCCGCGGGGTAGGTGAAAGGCTTGTGATTCGAGGTGGAAAACACGACCGAAAAAATGCGCTCGCCGCGCGCGTATTGCCCGTCGAACACCTTGAGCGCGTTGCGGAACAGGTCCTCGTCCGAGACGCCCCAGATGTTGCTGAACCCGGGATCGTCCATGTCGGAGCGGTCAACGACCCGGTAGCCGTTGTTGCGGAAGAAGTAGTTCATGTTGTCGAAGGTGCCGTAGCCGCCGTAGATGAAGGTCGGCGAGTAGCCGTTCTCGCGCATCACCGTGGACCAGTTGAACATGCCCTCGTTGTTCGAACGCTTGACGATGGCTTCGGCCGGCACCGGCGGGAACGACGCGGTGACGGCTTCCATGCCGCGCACCGAGCGCGTGCCGGTGGAATAGGTGTTGGCGAAGAGCAGCCCGTCGCGGGCCAGGGCGTCAATATTCGGCGTCAGCCCGCGCTGGTCGCCGTAGGCGCCGACGAACTCGGCGCCGAGCGATTCCTGCAGCAGCACGATCACGTTGAGGAGTTTCGGGGGGGCGGCGTAGCTCACGCGGCGCGCGAGAGGATTGCCCGCGCCGGGCAGGAATGCGACGTTGGGCTGCGCGACCATCCGCCGTACGCGTGCGGCGGCCTCCTCCGGCCCGACGGTCAGGTAGAACTGCGGGTAGTCGAGCCGGCTGTTGGTGGCGGCGTTGAAGAAGGAATAAATACCGTTCGCCGCGAGCTCGTCGGCGACGCGGTTGCGACCGCCGCGGCCGGTGTTGATGTCAATGCCGGCCTGGACGGCGGCGAGCGCCGCCAGCACGATCAGCGCGGGCTTGAGGCGCTGCCCGAGGCGGCTTTCGCCGGCAAGGGCGGCAGCGATGCGCGCCCTCAGCCACCACAACAGCAGCACCGTGGCGATGCCGCTGGCGACGAGAGCTTGGGCGACGGGATAGGATTCCCAGATGTTGACGAAGACTTCGGTCGGATAGACCAGGTATTCGAACGCCACGAAATTGAAGCGCGCGTTGAATTCGTCGAAGAAGAAATACTCGACCGCCGCAAGGTAGAGCAGGCCGTAGAACGAGAGCGCGAGCAGCGCCCACACCAGCAGGCGCTGCGCCCGCCGGCGATACAGCCGTTGCGGCACGAGCAGCAGGTAGAGCGTGAGCGGCGCGACCAGATAGAGGCTGGCGGCGAGATCGTAGCCGAAGCCCACGAGCAGAATGAAAGGCAAATCCGCGTACGCGATCTGCGCCGCGGCGAGCGCCTGGAGCGCGAGCACGACACGGGTCGCCCCGGAAATCGCCCAGTAAACGCCGGCCGCCAGCCACACCAGTGTGTAGCGCCGGTTCCGGCCGGCGGCGGCAACCGGGATGGCGGACCAGGAAAGTCTCTGGCTGGCTGCAGGCATCGCGTTTCCTCGCATGCTCCGCGTGGCGCGGAGCGTCCTGTTTCGCGCGCGGAGTCTAGCCGGGCGCGCGTCAAGCGCCCGTCAGGGAAACGTGAAGGAAGTGTGAAGGAGTTTGTCGTACCGGAGGTCCGACAAATTCCTGAAGGGGACCTGTTTCACGCCGTTTGCGGAGCGCGCAGCCACGTGCTGATGCCTGCGCGAGGGCCCGCAACGCGATGAGACGGTCGGGGTCGTCGCGTTGCGTGGATTCCGTCGAATGATAATTCAGCCCGCGTGCGGCAGGCGTTTGCGAATACGCTGGCACTGCATCACCGCCAGCCCGTGACGGCGCTGAGCACGCGGGCTAGGGGAAGAGGATGCTGAAGACGCTGCCCTTCGCGGGCGCGCTCTCGGCCTCGACCCGCCATCCATAGTGGTCGCAGACGCGCCTGACGATGGAGAGGCCGAGCCCCATGCCGCCGTCGTGGCCTTGCGCGCGGAAGAAGCGCCCGAAGACGTGCGGCAGGTGCTCGGCGCTGATGCCGCGCCCGGAGTCGGCGACCGTGAGGCGCTTCGCCGCGTAGCTTACCTTCACGAAGCCGCGTTCGGTGTAATGCACGGCGTTGTCCACGAGGTTGGCGAGCACCAGGCGCAGCGCCTGGTAGTTCAGGTCGAGCACCGCTTCGGGCGCGATGTCCATCTCGAGCGCGAGGCCCTTGCGCGCGATCTCGCCGCGGTACGGCTCGACCGCCTCGGCCGCGCAGTCGGCGAGCACAACCGGCTCGACCTCGCCGAGCGCCTGCCCGCGCGCGAGGAACAGCAGCGCCTGGATCTGTTCCGCCATGCGCGCGGCCGCCTCGCTCATCCGGACGACCCGCGCCCGCGATTTCTCGCCGAGCGCCGGGTCGGCGAGCAGCAGCTCGCAGCTGGTCTTGATCGCGGTGAGCGGCGTGCGCAGCTCGTGGCTGGCGTTGGCGGTGAACTCCTGCTCGCGCCGTATCATCTCCCCGATGCGCGCCTCGTAGTCGTCGAGCGCCCGTGCGAGCATCGCGACTTCGGGGTCCTGCCCGGCCCGGGCGAGCGTTCCTCGCCGCCGCCCGGGCCTGAGACTGCCCACCCGGCCGGCGAGCTCGGTAACCTGAGACACCAGCACGCCCGAGAACCAGTATCCGAGCGCGAGCGATGCCAGCGTCGCGGTGATGACCAAGAGCAGCAGGAGCAGCTTGAATTCCCGCTCGCGCTGCTCGTAGAGGCCGACCTCGTACGCCACGTAGTAGCGGACGTTGCCTTCCTCGCGCACCAGCGCGTGGTACTCGTCGTTGCCGACGGGAAACTCGTAGCGGCCCGGCGCAAGCTCGCGCAGAAACGCGGGGAGCTGCGCTCGCTCTTGCGCGCCGCGCACGATATAGTTCTGGAGATTGGAGCCCTGCTGGGGCCGGTAGCCGGGGTCCTCCCGGTGGCGCTGGACCAGGTAGTCCATTTCCTCGGCCACGAGCTGGTCAATCAGCGACTCCTCCAGTTCCTCCGAGGCGGTATAGAGCGTGATGCCGAGCGCCGCGACCACCAGCAGGGAGGCGAGCGCCAGCGCGAACGCGACGCGCAGGCGCAGGCCGGGCTTAATCAGCGGCACGCGGCACCAGACGGTAACCGAGCCCGTGCACGTTCTCGATCGGGTCGTAGCCGCCTGCCCGGGCGAGCTCGCGCCGCAGCACGTGCATGTGGCTGCGCAGCGTGTCGCTCGTCTCCTGTTCCTTGCCCCAGACCGCGGCCTCCAGCTCACTGCGGCTGTACACCCGCCTGGGCTGCGCCATCAGCGTCTCGAGCAGGCGGATGCACTTGGGTGGCAGCTTCACGTCCCGGCCGTGGAACCGGATCATGAGCGTCTGCGGATCGAGCGTGAGCTCGCCGGCGGCGAGCACGCGCTGCGCGACGTTCCCGAGGCGGCGCTTGTGCAGGGCGGCGAGCCGCGCCTCCACCTCCTTCAGCGCAAACGGCTTGACCAGGTAGTCGTCGGCGCCGCGCGCAAAGCCCTCGAGCTTGTCCTCCAGCGTGTCGCGCGCGGTGAGCACCAGCACCGGCGTGTCATTGCGCGCCTCGTCGCGCAGCTTGCGGCAGAGCGTGACGCCGTCCATGCCCGGCAGCCCGAGGTCGAGCACGATGGCGTCGAACTTGCCGGCCACCGCGAGATGCAGGCCGGTAACGCCGTCGGCCGCGGCGTCCACCACGTGGCCCCTCGCCTCGAGGAAGTCGTAGAGGTTCGCGGCGATCGCCGGATCGTCTTCGATGATGAGCACGCGCACTTGAAATCAGTGACCGGTGACCGGTCACGAGTCACGCTTTTGGCGTGGGTTCCTTGACCGCCTGCCAGCGGCTGTTGACGAGGCCCTGCATCGGCTGGAACTGGATCTTGTAGGCCATCTTGCGGCTCTGCGCGATCCAGTAGCCGAGGTAGAGATAGGGAAGATCCAAGCGGCGGCAGAGCCCGATCTGCCACAGGATGTTGTAGGTGCCGAAGCTCGCGCCGCGCACGTCGGGATCGAAGAAGGTATAGACCGAGGACAGCCCGTCCTGCAGCTCGTCCACGATCGAGACCATGCGCAGCGTGCCGCTCTCGCGGAACTCGATCAGGCGCGAATCCACGTTGCTCTGCAGCAGGAAATGGCGGTACTGCTCGCGGCTGTCCTGGTCCATGCCGCCGCCCGAATGGCGCCGCGACTGGTAGCGCAGGTACAGCGCATAGTGCTCGGGGCTGTACTTGAGCTCGAGCACCTCGGCCTTGAGCGCGCCGTGCCGTTTCAGCGTGCGGCGCTGGCTGCGCGAAGGCCGGAAGCCCTCGGCGAGGATGCGCACCGGCACGCAAGCGCGGCAGTGATCGCAGTACGGGCGGTAGGTGAAGGCGCCGCTGCGGCGGAAACCGGCGCGCACCAGCTCCGAATAGACCGGCGCGTCAATGAGGTGAGAGGGCGTGGCGACCTGGGAGCGCGCCATGCGGTCGGGCAGGTAGCTGCACGGGTAGGGCGCCGTCGCGTAGAACTGCAGCACCGACAACGGAAAATCAGTCAAATAAGTCATCGTCGAAGCGCCACCTCCCCGCCGGTTGCGGATAGTTTACCAAGGTTGCGAGCTTTCGCATAAATTCCCGGCGCGGAATCTCGCGCGCGCCGAAGCGCGCGAGGTGCGCGGTCTTCATCTGGCAGTCAATCATGCCGTAGCCCCAGCGCCCGAGCTGCCGCACGAGGTGGGCGAGCGCGATCTTGGAGGCGTCGGGCGCGCGGGTGAACATGGATTCGCCGTAGAACATGCGGCCGAGTGCTACGCCGTAGAGGCCGCCCGCGAGCGCCCCCCCGATCCAGGTCTCCACGGAATGGGCGTGGCCTTCGACGTGCAGCGCGGTGTAGGCGGCGATCATGTCTTCGGTGATCCACGTGCCGTCCTGGCCGGCGCGCGGCGCGGCGCAGGCGCGGATCACCTCTTCGCACGCGGTGTCGGCGCGGACCTCGTAGTCGCGCCGCGCGATACGCTTCCTGAGCGAGCGCGAAATCCTGAGCTCCGGAGGGAACAGCACCATGCGCGGGTCCGGGCTCCACCACAGCAGCGGCTGGCCCTCGCCGTACCACGGAAAGATGCCGTTCGCGTAGGCCTCGAGGAGCCGCGGGACGGAAAGATCGGCGCCGGCGGCGAGCAGCCCGTTCGGTTCGGCGAGGGCGCGCTCGACCGGCGGAAAACGGTCATCCGCTCTCAGCCAGGGGATCATGCCGTCCCATTGTAGGGCCGGGATGCACGCGCACCAACTGCGACGGTTGGGTGATCTGCTATAGTGGCCGTTCGCAGCGCTGCCTGCCCGCCATGGAATTTTCAAGTCAGCGCCTCAGCACCAAGCTGGTGTGGGTCGCCATCGCCTTTCTGGCCGTGGCGCTCACGGCAATCGGCTTTACGCTGCTCGAGTCCTGGAAACTCGAAGGCGGCGCCGCCGCAATCAACGACATGGGCAGCGAGCGCATGCGCTCCTACCGCATCGCCTACCTGCTCTCCGAAAACCTGCGCGAACCTTCGGCGGAACTGCGGGCCGAGCTGCGGGCGGAAATCGAGCGCCTGGAGCGCGTGCTGGCCGTGCTCAGGCGGGGCGATCCGGCGCGTCCCCTGGTGCTGCCGCGTGACCACGACATCGTCACTGAAGTCGAGGCAGTGGACCGGCGGTGGGCGGAGGAAGTCCGGCCGCTCCTCATGCGCGTGCTGAACGAGACCGAGCCGCGCCGCCAGCGCGATCAGATGCGCGCACTGCGGGCGGGCGTCGAGGAGTTCGTCGGCCGCATTGACAGGGTGGTGTTCGCCGTGGAGCGGCACACCGCGCGCAACATCGAACTGCTGCGCTACATGCAGCTGGGGCTCATCACGCTGGCAGTCGCCGGAACGGTGACGCTGATCTACCTCATGTTCCTGCTGGTCGTGCGCCCGGTGGAGTCGCTGCGCGAAGGCATGCAGCGCATGACGAGGGAGGAGTTCGACACGCGGTTGCCGGTCGAGACGCGCGATGAATTCGGCGAACTGGCCGAAGGCTTCAACCGCATGGCGGGCCACCTGCGCGAGCTCTACACGACGCTCGAACAGCGTGTCGCCGAGAAAACGCGCGACCTCGGCGAGAGGAACCGCGACCTCGCCGCCCTGTATGGAGTGACGACGTTGCTGAATGAGCCGGCCTCGATTGACGAATTATGCCGCGGTTTTCTGCGCCGCCTGATGGAGCTGTTCGCCGCGGACGGCGCGGCCGTGCGACTGGTTGATGCCAAGACGCAGCGGGTCCACCTTTACGTGCACGAGGGGCTCGCGCCGCAGTTCGTCAAGGAGGAGCAGGATGCCGGCGCCGGCGGCTGCCTGTGCGTCGAGAGCGTGCAGCGCGGCGTGTCCACCGTGCAGTTTCCGCGGCCGGAGGACGGATCGGGGGTGCAGCATCCCTGCGAGGACGCCGGCTATCGGACGATGTCGGTGTTCGGGATCCGTTTCAAGAGGCGGCTGCTGGGATTGTTCAACCTGTATTTTCGGGAGCCCCGCCGTCTCGCCGCGCAGGAAGAGCGCGTGCTGGAGACGCTCGGCCAGCACCTCGGCGTCGCGATCGAGAACCAGCGCCTGGCGTCGCGCGAGAAGCAGCTTGCCGTGTCGGAGGAACGCAATCTCCTTGCGCAGGAGCTGCACGACAGCATCGCGCAGTCGCTTGCTTTCCTGAACATTCAGGCGCAGATGCTGGAGGACTCGCTCAAGCGCAGTGCGATGGGCGAAGCGGCCGAGACGCTGTCGCGCATCCGCGAGGGCATACAGGAAAGCTACGACGATGTGCGCGAGCTGCTGACGCACTTTCGCACCCGCGTGAGGCACGAGGAAGGCATGGGGGTCACGCTGCGCACCCTGCTTGAACGCTTCGAGGGACAGACCGGAATCAAGACGGCTTTCAGCGAGCACGGCTCCGGCGTGCCGCTGCCGGCGGAGAGCGAATTGCAGGTCCTGCACATATTGCAGGAAGCGCTGTCCAACGTGCGCAAGCATTCCGGGGCGAGCATGGTCACCGTGGATATGGAGCGAGACCGCGTATATCACTTCCGGGTTCGCGACGACGGCTGCGGCTTCGACGCGCAGGCGCAGGCCGCCCGCGCCGAGGGCCATATCGGGCTGCGCATCATGCGTGAACGGGCGCACCGCATCGGCGGCGAACTCATGGTGGATTCCCGCCCCGGCGGCGGCACCGGCGTCACGCTGACGGTCCCGGTTGCGGAGGAGGCAGCGGCGTGAGGAATAGAGTGAGGGTGCTGCTGATTGACGACCACAACCTGTTTCGCAGCGGGGTGAAGGCGTTGCTCGCGCGGCAGCCCGATTTCGAGGTAATCGGCGAGGCGGCCGACGGGCTGGAAGGGATCAAGCGCGCCCACCAGTTCAAACCGGACGTTGTCCTGCTCGATCTGCACATGCCCGGGATTTCGGGGCGCGAAGCGGTGAAGCCCATCGTCGAGAAGCTTCCGCAAACGGCAGTGTTGATGCTTACGGTGTCGGAGGACGCTGAAGAGCTGATCGAGACGCTCAAGGCGGGCGCCCGCGGCTACCTGCTGAAAAACATCAACGCCGAATTTCTCGTTGACGCCATCCGGCGCGCGGCGCGCGGGGAAGCCGTGATGTCGCCGCAGATGGCGGCCAAGCTGGCCAGCGGCCTGCAGGGCGCTGCGCGCGAGTCCAGGCTGCAGCCGGTCGAGAGCGACCGGATCAGTCCGCGCGAACGCGGGGTCCTGGCGTTGCTCGCGCGCGGCGCGAGCAACAAGGAGATCGCGCGCGAGCTGGGGCTCGCCGAAAGCACCGTCAAGATCCACGTTCAGAACATCCTGCGCAAGCTCAAGCTCTCCAGCCGGGTCCAGGCCGCAGTCTATGCGGTGGAAAGCGGGATCACGCCCCGTTCCGGCGGCGAAAAGTGACCGCCGCCGCTTTTCTCTAGCCCGAAAGAACTAGTTTAGGAATCGTCCTACGCCGTTTGCTTCCGCCCGATTAGCCGTCGGGCGAATGGCGCCTACGCGCGCGCTCCTTCATCTTGGCGGGTGACAAGTAAAAGAAGATGGAAGGAAGATCGCGATGGCTTCGCACGTTCGCAGGCAATGGTCGGTGCTGGCGGCGAGCACGCTCGCATTTACCGTCTGTTTTGCGGTCTGGATGATGTTCGCGGTGATCGGCATCCCGATCAAGCAGAAGCTCGGCCTCAATGAAACCCAGTTCGGATTGCTCGCGGCGACACCGGTGCTGACGGGGTCGCTGAGCCGGCTCCTGCTCGGCATGTGGACCGTGTGGATGTACTGGACCGAAATCGTGCCGGCGCGCAACGGCGCCCTGCCCGGCGCGTCGGCGCAGCGCGCCTGACGAGCGTCGTAAAGGAGCCCATCATGGCATCTCAGGCAGTTCCGGCAAGAGGCAGCATCGGCCGCGTCCTCACCCTCTGGACGCCGGAAGACAAGGCGTTCTGGGAGCGGGAAGGCAGGGCGATCGCCAATCTCAACCTATGGATCTCGATCCCCGCGCTGCTGCTGTCGTTCGCGGTGTGGATGGTGTGGAGCGTGGTCGTGGTGAACCTGCCGAACATCGGCTTCAAGTTCACCACCAATCAGCTGTTCTGGCTGGCGGCGCTGCCGGCGCTGTTCGGGGCAACGCTCAGGATCTTCTACTCGTTCATGGTGCCGATTTTCGGCGGGCGGCGGTGGACGGCGATTTCCACCGCCTCGCTGCTGCTGCCGGCGATCGGCATCGGCTTCGCGGTGCAGGACCCGGCGACCAGCTACCCGACGCTGGTGGTGCTCGCGCTCCTGTGCGGCTTCGGCGGCGGCAACTTCGCTTCCAGCATGGCCAACATCAGCTTCTTCTTTCCCAAGGAGCGCAAAGGCTCGGCGCTGGGCCTCAACGCCGGGCTCGGCAACCTCGGCGTCTCGGTGGTGCAGTTCGTGGTGCCGCTCGTCATCACCGCCGGCGTGTTCGGCGCGCTCGGCGGCGAGCCGCAAACGTGGGTCGGGGGCGCGGAGACCAGGCAGATGTGGCTGCAGAACGCGGGCTTCATCTGGGTGCCGTTCATTCTGCTCTCCGCCATCGCCGCGTGGTTCGGCATGAACGATATCGCCTCCGCGCGCGCCTCGTTTTCCGACCAGGCGGTGATTTTCAGGCGCAGGCACAACTGGATCATGTGCTGGCTCTACCTCGGGACCTTCGGCTCGTTCATCGGCTACTCGGCAGGTTTTCCACTGCTCATCAGGTCGCAGTTCCCCGAAGTCAACGCGCTGCAGTACGCCTGGCTCGGACCGCTGGTCGGCGCCGTGATCCGCCCGTTCGGCGGCTGGCTCGCGGACAAGCTCGGCGGCGCGCCGGTCACGTTCTGGAACTTCATCGCCATGGCGATCGCGGTGGGCGGCGTGCTGTATTTCCTGCCTTCGGGGCCGTCGGGCGGCAATTTCTACGGCTTCCTCGCGGCGTTCATGCTGCTGTTCACGACCACCGGCATCGGCAACGGCTCGACCTTCCGCATGATCCCGATCATCTTTCTTGCCGAGCGCGGCCGCGAAGCGCAGGGCAGGGGACAGCAGGCGCAGGAGCAGGCGGTGAGAGACGGCAACAAGGAGGCGGCGGCGGTGCTCGGCTTCTCCTCCGCGATCGGGGCTTACGGCGGCTTCTTCATCCCCAAGAGCTACGGCACCTCGATCTCGATGACGGGCGGGCCCGAGGCCGCGCTTTACGTGTTCATCGTCTTCTACCTGACGTGCATCGCCGCCACCTGGTGGTATTACGCGCGCCGGAACGCGGAAATGCCCTGCTGAAAATCGTGAATCGGGAATGGTAAATGGTAAATCGAAGTAGCCCGCGCGCTTTCCCGCATCGCCAGGACGATTCACGATTGACGATTCACGATTGACGGAGCCTGAAATGAGCCATTTCCTCGACCGCCTGACCTACTTCATGCAGCCGCGGGCGGGCTTCGCCGGCGGCCACGGCGTCGTCACGAGCGAGGACCGCACCTGGGAAGAAGGCTACCGCCGGCGCTGGCAGCACGACAAGATCGTGCGCTCGACCCACGGCACCAATTGCACCGGATCGTGCAGCTGGAAGATCTACGTGAAGGGCGGCATCGTCACGTGGGAGACGCAGCAGACCGACTACCCGCGCACGCGCCCTGAACTACCGAACCACGAGCCGCGCGGCTGCGCGCGCGGGGCGAGCTACTCGTGGTACCTCTACAGCGGCAACCGGCTCAAGTATCCGATGGTGCGCGGGCGGCTGCTGCGGCTGTGGCGCGCGGCGCGCCAGGACCTCGCGCCGGTGGAAGCGTGGGCGTCCATCGTGGAAGACCACCGCAAGCTCAAGTCGTACCAGTCCGCGCGCGGCTTGGGCGGCTTCGTGCGCTCCTCGTGGGAGGAAGTGAACGAGCTCGTCGCTGCGGCGAACGTCTATACCGTGAAGAAATACGGCCCGGACCGTGTGATCGGCTTCTCGCCGATTCCCGCGATGTCGATGGTGTCCTACGCCGCCGGCAGCCGCTACCTCTCCCTGATCGGCGGCGTGTGCATGAGCTTCTACGACTGGTACTGCGATCTGCCGCCTTCCAGCCCGCAGACCTGGGGCGAGCAGACCGACGTGCCGGAGTCCGCCGACTGGTACAACTCGACCTACCTCATCGCCTGGGGCTCGAACGTGCCGCAGACGCGCACGCCCGATGCGCACTTCTTCACCGAGGTGCGCTACAAGGGCGCGAAGACGGTTTCCGTCACCCCGGATTACTCGGAAGTGGCGAAGCTCACGGACCTATGGCTGCATCCCACGCAGGGCACCGACGCGGCGCTCGCGCTGGCGATGGGCCATGTGATCCTCAAGGAGTTCCACCTCGCGGGCAGGAGCGCCTACTTCGAGGATTACTGCCGGCGCTACACCGACATGCCGATCCTGGTGCGGCTCGTGAAGCAGGGCGACGCGTGGGTGCCCGAGCGCTTCGTGCGCGCTTCCGATTTCGCGGACCAGCTCGGCGAATCGAACAACCCCGACTGGAAGACCGTCGCGATCGACGAGGACACGGACCGGATCGTCGCGCCGCGCGGGGCGATCGGATTCCGCTGGGGCGAGAAGGGAAGATGGAACCTCGAGGAGAAGGCCGGGCAGGCGGGCCAGCCGGCGAAGCTGCGCCTCACGCTCGCCGGCAGGCACGATGAGATCGTGCCGGTCGCCTTTCCGTACTTCGGGGGTCGCCAGCACGACTACTTCACGCACAGCCCCGGCGCCGACGTCCTCAAACGCAACCTCGCGGCGAAGCGGGTGCGCCTGAAGGACGGCGATTGCCTCGTCGCCACGGTGTTCGACCTCTTCGTCGGCAACTATGGCATCGACCGCGGGCTGGGCGGCGGCAACGTGGCCGGCTCGTACGACGACGACGTCCCGTACACGCCGGCCTGGCAGGAGCGGATCACCGGCGTGCCGCGCGCGCACGCGATCCAGGTCGCCCGCGAGTTCGCCGACAACGCCGACAAGACGCACGGCAGGTCCATGGTGATCATCGGCGCGGCGATGAACCACTGGTACCACATGGACATGAACTACCGCGCCATCATCAACATGCTGGTGATGTGCGGCTGCGTCGGGCAGACCGGCGGCGGCTGGGCGCACTACGTCGGGCAGGAGAAGCTGCGCCCGCAGACCGGCTGGACCGCGCTCGCGTTCGCACTCGACTGGCACCGGCCGCCGCGGCAGATGAACTCGACCTCGTTCTTCTACGCGCACACCGACCAGTGGCGCTACGAGCAGCTCAAGGTCTCCGAGATCCTCTCGCCGCTCGCCGATCCGGAGCAGTACACCGGCAGTCTGATTGATTTCAACGTGCGCGCCGAGCGCATGGGCTGGCTCCCCTCGGCGCCGCAGCTCGCCGCGAATCCGCTCGAGGTGGCAAAGGCGGCCGCCGCGGCCGGCGCGGATCCGAAGGACTACGTCGTGCGGCAGTTGAAGAGCGGCGCGCTCAAGCTCTCGTGCGAGGACCCGGACAACCCGGTCAATTACCCGCGCAACCTCTTCGTGTGGCGCTCCAACCTGCTCGGCTCCTCCGGCAAGGGCCACGAGTATTTTCTCAAGCACCTGCTCGGCACCCAGCACGGCGTGCAGGGCAAGGACCTGGGCGAGACCGGCGGCCAGAAACCCGAGGAAGTGGCGTGGCGCGACCCGGCGCCGGAAGGCAAGCTCGACCTGCTGGTGACGCTCGACTTCCGCATGTCCACGACCTGCCTCTACTCGGACGTGGTGCTGCCGACCGCCACCTGGTACGAGAAGAACGACCTCAACACCTCCGACATGCACCCGTTCATCCACCCGCTGTCGGCCGCGGTGGACCCGGTGTGGCAGTCGCGGAGCGACTGGGAAATCTACAAGGGCATCGCGAAGAAATTCGCCGAGCTCGCGCCGGGCCATCTCGGCGTCGAGAAGGACGTCATGCTGGTGCCGACGCTGCACGACACGCCGGGCGAGCTCGCGCAGGCGCTCGACGTGAAGGACTGGAAGAAGGGGCAGTGCGAGCCGGTCCCCGGCAAGACCCTGCCCAACATCGTGGTGATCGAGCGCGACTATCCCGCCACCTACAGCAAGTTCACGGCGCTGGGGCCGCTCATGAGCAAGGTGGGCAACGGCGGCAAGGGCATCAGCTGGAACACCGAGCACGAGGTGAAACTGCTCGGCACCCTCAACTACGCGGTGACCGAGGACGGCGTCGCGAAGGGGCTGCCGAAGATCGAGACGGACATCGACGCGGCGGAAGTGATCCTCTCGCTCGCCCCGGAGACCAACGGCGAAGTGGCGGTGAAGGCGTGGGCGGCGCTCTCGGAGATGACCGGGCGCGACCACACGCATCTCGCGCGTGCGAGAGAGGACGACAAGATCCGCTTCCGCGACCTGCAGGCGCAGCCGCGCAAGATCATCTCCTCGCCGACCTGGAGCGGGCTCGAGTCCGAGCACGTCTCGTACAACGCCGGCTACACCAACGTGCACGAGCTGATCCCGTGGCGCACGCTGACCGGGCGCCAGCAGCTCTACCAGGACCACCCGTGGATGCGCGCGTTCGGCGAGGAGCTGTGCGTGTACAAGCCGCCGGTGGACACCAAGACGGTGAAGCCGATGCTGGGCCGCCACGGCAACGGCAACCCGGAGGTGGTGCTCAACTTCCTCACGCCGCACCAGAAGTGGGGCATCCATTCGACCTACACCGACAACCTGATCATGCTCACGCTCTCGCGCGGGGGGCCGATCGTGTGGATCTCGGAGACGGACGCGGGCAAGGCCGGCATCGTCGACAACGACTGGATCGAGCTCTACAACCTGAACGGCGCGATCACCGCGCGCGCGGTGGTCTCGCAGCGGGTGAAGGAGGGCATGTGCATGATGTACCACGCGCAGGAGAAGATCGTGAACGTGCCGGGCTCGGAGATCACCCGCGCGCGCGGCGGCATCCACAACTCGGTCACGCGCGCGGTGGTGAAGCCCACGCACATGATCGGCGGCTACGCCCAGCAGAGCTACGGCTTCAACTACTACGGCACGGTGGGCTCGAACCGCGACGAGTTCGTGATCGTGCGCAAGATGGCGAAGGTGGACTGGATGGACGCGCCAAGGCAGGAAACTGCAACCGCCGGGGAGCACGGATCATGAAAATACGAGCGCAAATCGCGATGGTCCTGAACCTGGACAAATGCATCGGTTGCCATACTTGCTCGGTGACGTGCAAGAACGTGTGGACTTCGCGCCCGGGCATGGAATACGCGTGGTTCAACAACGTCGAGACCAAGCCCGGCGTGGGCTACCCCAAGGACTGGGAGAATCAGGAGCGCTGGCAGGGCGGGTGGCGCCGCCGGAAGAACGGCAAGATCGAGCCGAAGCAGGGCGGCCGCTGGCGCCTGCTCGCCAACATCTTCGCCAATCCCAACCTGCCGGAGATCGACGACTACTACGAGCCGTTCACCTTCGACTACGAGCACCTGCACCACGCGGCGGAGTCGCAGACGGCGCCGGTGGCGCGCCCGCGCTCGCTGGTGACCGGGGAGCGGATGGAGAAGATCGAGTGGGGCCCCAACTGGGAGGAAATCCTGGGCGGAGAGTTCGCGAAGCGCAGCCAGGACTACAACTTCGAGCAGGTCCAGAAGGAGATCTACGGCCAGTTCGAGAACACCTTCATGATGTACCTGCCGCGGCTGTGCGAGCACTGCCTCAATCCGAGCTGCGTCGCCTCCTGCCCCTCGGGCTCGATCTACAAGCGCGAGGAGGACGGCATCGTCCTCATTGACCAGGACAAGTGCCGCGGCTGGCGCATGTGCGTCTCCGGCTGCCCGTACAAGAAGATCTACTACAACTGGCAGACGGGCAAGGCCGAGAAGTGCATCTTCTGCTATCCGCGCATCGAGGCCGGCCAGCCCACGGTGTGCTCGGAGACCTGCGTCGGGCGCATCCGCTATCTCGGCGTGCTGCTTTACGACGCGGACCGGATCGAGAGCGCGGCGAGCGTCGCCGAGGAGAAGGACCTCTACCAGGCGCAGCTCGGCGTGTTCCTCGACCCGTTCGCCGCCGAGGTGATCGAGCAGGCGCGCCGCGACGGCGTGCCGGAATCGTGGCTCAAGGCGGCGCAGGCCTCGCCGACGTACAAGATGGCGATGGACTGGAAGATCGCCTTCCCGCTGCACCCGGAGTACCGCACGCTGCCGATGGTGTGGTACGTGCCGCCGCTCTCCCCGATCAGCTCGGC
>DAIDBG010000322.1 GCA_027310225.1 bacterium
CCCCTGCCCCGCCCCGACGATCAGCGCCCGCTCGTAGCGCGTCGGTTCCATGGTGGTCCTCTTTGTGCCCCGATCAGATCATCGATCAAGAATCAGGCGGAACGCAAGGATGAAGGCGGAAGGATGAAGGATGACCTAAAATCGGTCTTTCCTTCATTCATCGCCCATTCTTCGGGTCATCCCTCATCCTTCCTCCTTCGGGATGTCCACCCACCGTTACTTGACGGAAACCGTATGCCTCCCGCTCCCCCGCCCCTCCGGCTGAAAACGCTGCTCGGCGACCACCCCACCACCCTGGCGCTGAAGCGGGGCGAGGTGAGCTCGCCCCGCGTCGCCCTCGACATTGCCGACGTCCCGCAGGCGTACCTCGGGTTCAAGCGCGTGGTGCGGGACCTCGAGTTCGACGTCGCGGAGCTGGCGATCGTGACCTACCTGATGGCCAAGGCGCACGGCAAGCCGTACGTCCTGCTGCCGGTGGTGGTGTTGAGCCGCTTCCAGCACCCGTTCATCGTGTACAACTCGGCGCGCGGCGAGCTGCGCCCCGGCGACCTGAAGGGGCGCCGCGTCGGCATCCGGTCGCCATGGTGCTCGGGGACAAGACGCTGAAGGATCCGCGCCTGAAGCGGCTCATTCCGGACCCGGACCAGGCGGCGCGCGACTGGCATGCCCGCAACCAGGCGATCCAGATCAACCATATGGTAGTGGTCAGGGATAGCGTGTCGAAGTCCCACCCCGACGCCGTGCGGGAGGTGTACCGGATGCTGCGCGAGAGCAAGCGCCTCGCGCCCCCGCCCGCTCCCGGGGCGCTCGACATGACGCCCATCGGCCTGGAGGCAAACCGGCGCAACCTCGAGGTTGCGATCGACTACGTCTACCGGCAGCGGCTCATCCCGCAGCGCTGCACGGTGGACGATCTGTTCGACGACGTGACGCGGAAGCTCGACGGCTGACGCCGGCGAAGACCGGGGACCGACATCGCGCTCGTTGGGTTTCTCCGAACGCCGCTACTGACGCCGATTCCCAGCATCTTCAGTGCGCGCACGGCTGCGGTCGTCCGGGTTTCGACGCCCAGCTTCTGGTAGATGTGTTCCAGGTGCTTTTGCACCGTCCGGTCGCTCATCTCGAGAATCACGCCGACTTCCGCATTGGTCTTGCCTTTTGCGACCCAGGCCAGCACTTCCGATTCCCTCGGCGTGAGCCCGTATTCGCCCAGCGTGCTCCATGACGAATGCGGGCGAGCAGGATGGCGGTGACGACCGAAGGGCCCGCGGCGAAGAAGAGGCCCATCTGGTATCTGGCGCCGAGCTGCCGGGCGAATTCGTCGCTCTCGCAATAGCGCTGGAACTGCGATTTCGTCATCACCTGCGAGGTCTTCTGGGCGAGCCCGTCGCCTGTCTTCAGGTAATAGCGGTAGAGCGGGTGGTTGCCGAAGCTGCGTTCCAGGCCGCCCAGCGCGCCGTTCACCGCGCCGTCCACCGTGCCGTCCTGCTCCTTGACGACGGAGGGCTGCATGGACAGACGCGCCGCCTGGCGCTCGATGTCGAAATCGCCGTAAACGATGCGGTCGGCGGCGGCGAGCCTGAGCAGCGAGCCCATCGTGCGGTCGGCGAAATCCTCGAGTCCACGGCGATCGTAGAGGTCGCGCACGAAATCGAGCACGCCTTCCAGGTCCTGCTGCGTGTAGCGCATGGCCGTTCTCCCCGACGCCCGGACAAGAATAGCGCGGACGGCGAGCCGGGACCATCCCCCGGGCCTCGCCGGGAGCGGCGGGTCGCGCCGTTACGCGGTCAACTCGCTCCCATGAAGTCCCGCTTCCCGATCTCCACGCCGTTGTGCCGCAGGATGTCGTAGGCGGTCGTGCAGTGAAAGAAGAAGTTGGGCAGGGACCGGTTGAGCAGTAATTCCAGTCCCTTGAAGCTCAGCTCGCGGTCGCGCATCTTGAGGGTGACCGCCTTGCCTTCCGAGCCGTCAACCTGCTCCGGCTTGATCGTGTTGAGCCAGGCGATCGTCTTTTCCACGCGGGCGATCAGGTCGGCGAGGCCCTTCTCGTTGTCCTCGTACTTCGGCGCTTCCACCCCGGCGAGCAGCGCGGTGCAGGTCCTCGCGTGGTCGGTCGCGGCCTGGACCTGGCGCGCGAAGTTGAACATGTCCGGATAGAAGCGGTAATTGAGCAGCGTGGTCTCGTCGTACTTCTTTTCGCCGTAGAGCGCCTGCGCCTTCCTCATGCAGCCGGCGAGGCCGTTCAGATGGCGGATGAATACGGGCAGCGAAATCTGGTGCATCGAAACAGCCATTTTCTTCTCCTTTGGTAGAAAGGGGGACTATTC
>DAIDBG010000347.1 GCA_027310225.1 bacterium
TCACGGAGTATAGAGTGACCGTCATGCTCGGTGCGCAGGCTCTCGAAGGCGTGTTGCGCATGGCCGACGCGATCGATCTCCTCGAGGCCGCATCTCGCCACGAAGCGGCGGGCAGGACCTTCATCTCGCCGCGGCTCAACGCCGCGTGCCGGTGAGCGCAAAATCGGTGAACGGCAAACGATGAACGGGAAACGGGAAGGGCTTATGAGTCACGACAACGACTGGAACAGGATACGCCGCGATCTCGACAAGTCGGACAATTTCGAGGCGATCTGCAACTCGCCGTGGTACGCCGACGCCGTCTATGACAGGTTTTCGGATGAAGAATTCGCGCGGCGGCACGCAGCGGCGCGCAGGCTCATGGCCCGCGACGGGCTCGACGCCCTGGTCCTCACCGGCGGCCCCGACATCTACAGCCACGGCAGCGGCGTCACCTGGGGCTCGGGCCTGATTGACGACCGCGGCCTGTGCCAGTACCTGGTGCTGCCGGTGAACGGCGAGCCGACGCTGATCTATCCGCATAACGGCTGCCATATCGAGGCCGCCCGCAGGCAGGCGTCGGTGCGCGACGTGCGCAGCGGCCAGCACGGGAAATACGGCAAGGCGGTCGCGGAGCGGCTGGTCGAGCTGGGATTGCAGAAGGGGCGCATCGGCATCACCGCCGCCGACCGCACCGGTCCCGAGTACATGGGCGTGCAGGCCTACCAGGACATGCAGAAGCTCCTGCCGCAGGCGGCTTTCGTCTTCTGCCCGGACCTCCTGCACGAGCTGACCTACCGCAAAAGCCCGGAGGAGCTGCGCACCATGGCGAGAGCCGGGCGGCTCGCGATCAAGGCGCTCGAGGCCGTCAAGGCGACGGCGCGGCCCGGCGTGCGCGAGTACCAGCTCGCGGGCGCGGTCGCGAACGCCGTGTTGAGCGAGGGCGGCCGCTGTCACCTGTTGATGATCGGCTCGACTTCGATGCACGATCCCAAGCTCATCTTCCCCAATCCCAATCCGTCCGCGCGGGTGCTGCGCGAAGGCGACATCGTGCTCTCGGAGCTCGCCATGTCCTGCATGGGCTACTCGGCCAAGATCGGGCATCCGGTGAGCGTCGGCCGGCCGACGGAGAAATACAGCGCCTTCTTCAGGGACGTGGTGCTGGCCGGCTTCAAGGACATCGTGGCGCAGTTGAAGCCCGGCAACACGCTCGAATCCGTGCGCCGGGCGGGCAGCCGCGCTTTTCGCGACCGGGGCGCGCAATCGCGGCCGACCATCATGCACGGGCTGGATCTCATCACGTCCGTGCCGTTCATTCAGACCGATCGGGTGCGGGCCGAGCCGTACGAGGCGGCCATGCAACCCGGCACGACCTACAATATCGAGATCACGCCGGTGGACCGTGAGGGCGTCTTCGGCATCTTCTACTCCCGTTCGTTTGCCATCACCGAAACCGGCAGGCAGGAACTCACGCCGTACCCGGTTGACGAGATCATCGTCGCCGGATGAGGCGCGGCGGATTCTCTATGCGGGATGAGTAAAATGAGGGCGCAGCTGGCATTGCAGGGGCCGGGCCCGCGACAAGGGACGAAGGAAGGGAGATGGCAAGGAAGGCGAGAAAGCCAGCGCGCAAGCTGAAGCGCGATATCGAGCAAAGGAAATACCCGCGCATCAACGAGCGGGCGGCGGCGAATTTCGTCTCGCTGCAGGAGATCGTGGCCACGGCGCGGCGCAACCTGCCGCAGGAGCTGTGGGACCATCTCTCGGGCGGAGCGGATTCCGAGACCACGCTCGCGCGCAACCGCCAGGCGCTCGACAGCCTCGCGCTGCGCCAGCGCGTGCTGGTGGACGTGAGGAAGATCGACATCACGACCACGCTGCTCGGCCAGAAGTTGAGCAGCCCCGTATTTCTCGCGCCGGTCGGCGGCTTCGTCGGCTTCGCGCATCCCGAGGGGGCGTGCAACGTCGCGCGCGCCGCGGTCGCGCACGGCACTACCGCCTTCATCAGCACCGCCGCCAAACCGAGCCTGGAAGCCGCGGCGGAGGCGGTGCAGGAGCCGCTGATCTTCCAGCTCTACGTGCGCGCCGACCGCAAGTGGGTCGAAGACATCCTCGACCGCGCGAAGGCGGCCGGTTACCGGGCGCTGTGCGTGTGCGTGGACCGCAACTACTACGGGCGGCGCGAGCGCGACATCATCGCGCGCGCCAACGTGCGCGAAGGGTTCGGGGACCCGACCTTCCAGATGGGCCTGCAATGGAAGGACCTGGTCTGGATGAAGAGCCACTGGAAGGTGCCGCTGATCGTGAAAGGCGTCGCCACCGCGGAGGACGCGAAGCTTTCGGTCGAGCACGGCGCCGACGTGGTCTACGTCTCCAACCACGGCGGCCGCCAGCTCGACCACGCCCAGGGCACGATCGAGGTGCTGCCGGAAGTGGTGGATGCCGTCGCCGGCCGCGCCGAGATCCTGTGGGACGGCGGCGTGCAGCGCGGCACCGACGTGGTGAAGGCCCTGTGCCTCGGCGCGCGCGCGGTCGGCGTCGGCAAGATGCTGGGCTGGGCGCTGGCGGCGGCGGGAGAGGCGGGCCTGAAGCGCATGCTGGAGCTGATGGACGTGGAGATCCGCACCGCGATGGGCCTGATGGGGGTAACCTCGATTGCGCAGCTCAATCCCTCGTGGCTGCGGCCGGCCACTCCGGTGCGACCCGCGAGCCAGACGAACGCTTACCCCTGGTTCGAGGAGCGGCTCAGAAAGAAGTGAGGAGTGAGGAGGGATGAGGGATGAGGAGTAAGATGCGACGAGTCGCGCGCCGTGTTTCGCTCCGCGCAACTTCGGAGGTCTTGAGCGACGCCGGACTCATGAGCCAGATTGAGAAGAGCCGTGAATTCTGCGCCACTGGCGCGAAGGGAATGTCCTTTAAGGAAGTATTCGGCGAACCGCTTCGCTCGAAGAAACGGAGCCGCAGATGAACGCCGATAAACGCCGATCAGGCGGGAGAAAGATGGCACGAATCACGAATCACGAATCACGAATCACGCCGCTCAAGATCGCGCCGCGGCTGCGGGCGATCATGCAGCAGGAATATCCGCGGTTCTCGGACGCGGAGTACGCGCGCCGCCACAAGGCGCTCGCAGCGGTGATGGAGAAGGCGGGCGTGGACCATCTGCTGGTCATCACCGACCACCGTTCCGGCAACGCCCCGCAGTGGGTGACCGGTTGGCCCGGCACTGTGCAGGCCTACGTCGTCTTCAAGCCGGGCAAGAAGATGTGGATGGCGGTGGAGTGGGTCAATCACTTTCCGCTGGCGAGAAAGATGTGCCCCCATATGGAGGTGGTATGGGGCGAGCATCGGGGACTGCAGAAGCTGATCGAGGAGCTGAAGCGCCGCGGTGCAAGGCGCGTCGGCGTCATGGGCCCGCTGGTGGTCGAGAAGTACAGACAGCTCGAAGCCCACTTCCAGATGACCGGCCTCGACGCGGACTACATCCGGCTGCGCCAGATCAAATCGGAGGAGGATCTCGACTGGCTCAGGATCGGCGCGACGATGAGCGACGCCGGCCTCGCGGCGCTACTCGCGGGCACGAAGCCGGGCCTCACCGAACGCGAGCTGGGCGCGATTGTCGAGAGCGCCTACGTCCGGCACGGCGGCACGACGATGATCCACTACATCGGCGTGGCCTCCATGGCGAAGCCCCATATCTACGTCCCGCCGCAGCACCACTCGCCGCGCAAGGTGAGGAAGGGCGACATGGTGTTCTGCGAGCTCTCGGCCTACTGGTGGGACTACGCGGGACAGGTGCTGCGCACTTTCACCGTCGGGGCAGACGCGACGCCGCTCTACCGGGATCTCCATGCCACCGCGGAAGCGGCGTTCGATGCCGTGACCAGGGTGGTGCGGCACGGCGCCACGATGCAGGAGATCCTCGACGCGACGGGTGTGATCGAGAGAAACGGCTTCACGATCTGCGACGACCTCATGCACGGCTTCGGCGGGGGCTACTTCCAGCCCATCATCGGCTGCAAGAGCCGCATGGCCGGCCCGCTGCCGGATATGACGCTGGAAGAGAACATGACGGTGGTGGTGCAGCCGAACGTCGTGACGCGGGACCTGACGGCGGGGGTGCAGGTGGGCGAGCTGATCCGCGTGACGCGGACGGGGTTCGAGCGGCTGCATAAGGCGAAGCGCGGGCTGTTCCGCGTCGGCTAGTTCGAAAGCTGAACCACAGAGGACACGGAGGAAGAACTTTCAACCTCTCAACGCGAAGGACGCGAAGGATGCAGAGGACCCAGAGGAAGAACTCCTCATCCCTCATCCCTCTGCCCTCATCCTTGTTCTTTTGAACCGCCAAGGCCGCCAAGAAATACAAAACCAATAATCGAACCGCCAAGGCCGCCAAGAAATGCAAAACCAATAATCGAACCGCCAAGGCCGCCAAGAAGAACAAATCAATAATTGAACCGCCAAGACGCCAAGAAATACAAGAACAGAAGAGACAGGATTGACAGGATTCACAGGATTAAAGCAATCAATTTCCCTCCTCGGGCAGGAGGGGAGGGATCGAATCACGAATCAAGAACCTTTCCGCCTTCATACTTCAGGCGGAGCCGGGCAGGGAGAGCATTGAAATGATCACCGTGAGCGAAACGCACCGCATCACCGATGTCGAGACCCTGGAGAAGCTCTACGGCGCGCCGTCGGGCGCGGCGGTCGAGAAGGAGATCAACTTTCTGCATCCGCATTACCAGCGGCTGATCGCGGCGTCGCCGTTCTTCGTTCTCGCCACCGGCGGGCCGGATGGGATGGACGCGTCGCCGCGCGGCGATGCGCCGGGGTTCGTCGTGGTCGAGGACGAGAAGACGCTGCTCGTTCCAGACCGGCCCGGCAACAACCGCGTGGACAGCCTGCGCAACATCGTCGCCGACCCGCGCGTGGCGCTGCTGTTCCTGATCCCGGGCATCGGCGAGACGCTGCGCGTCAACGGGCGTGCGGAGATCCGCACCGACCCGGCGCTGCTCCAGCGCTTCGGCGTCGGGGGCAAGCTGCCGCGCTCGGTCCTCGTCGTCCGCGTCGAGACGGTTTTCTTCCAGTGCGCCCGCGCGCTCTTCCGCTCGAAACTGTGGGACCCGGCCCGGCACGTCGAACGCACGAGCCTGCCGAGTCTCGGCACGATTCTCTCCGATATCACCCACGCGCGATTCGACGGCAAGGAATACGACAAGGGGTTGTATGAGCGGTTGAGCAGGGCGCTTTACTGAAGGCGGAAAGCGGAGGGATAAGGGGGTTGAGGATCGAGGATTGAGCCGTTCGGATCACGGCTCTTGCGGCCTCTCCAGCGCTTGGCCGCCGGGTGCCGGTGTAATACAATGATAGTGACTGCGTATTACACCGGAGCCGCGTCATGACCCTCACCGTGCGTTTGCCCGACCGGATCGAGCAGGAGCTTGCGGAGTACTGCGTCAAGCACCGCGTGAACAAGAGCGAGGCCGTGAAGCGCGCGCTCATGGACCTGCTGGCCGCGAACGCGGGCAAGCCCGGCGCCTACGATCTCGGCAAGGACCTGTTCGGCGCTCACACCGACGCGGAGCCGGTTGAGGACATCGCGCGGCACACCAAGCGCCTGCTCCGCGAGCGCTTCCGCGGCGGGAGAGGCGCCGCGCGCAAGGGGGCGAGGGCAAAGTGACCGGCATCATCGCCGACACGGGGTTCCTCGTCGCGCTCTTCAAGCCGGGAGAAAAGCTGCGCGCGCACGCGCGTGAGTTCCTGCGCGACGACCGGCGCCCGCTGCTCGCCGCGGCCCCGGTGGTCGTGGAGACCTGCCATTTTCTCGAGCCCCGGGAGAAGGCCGGCCTTCTGGAATGGATCCGGCGGGGCGCGGTCGCGGTGGCGGAGGTCCCGGTTTCGGCCTATGGCGATATCCGTGCCCTGATCCTGAAATACGAGGACCTCGACATTGACTTTGCCGACGCGGCCATCGTCTGGCTTGCCGGGAAGACCGGCTGCCGGTCCATCCTGACGGTGGACGTACGCGACTTCAGCGCGTTCCGCCTGGCGAAGAGCAGGCGGTTCGAGCTGGTGAGGTGGTTCGATGGTACCCGATGAGGCAGGGCGGCAACCGGGCCATTTCCGCGGGCGGCGATCTGCGCGGGAAATGGTGGTCGACCGGGGCATTGCCGCCCGCCGCTTCCCGGTAGAGCGGTGAAGCGAAACTCATGCGGTGGGATTTGCAAAGACGGTAAAGGCCTGACCCTTGCACGAGGGGCGGCGCCGAGTGCCGATGACTTTCTCCGTCGTCCCGCCTGCATTATGGTATAGTAGGCCATATGGCGAGACGTACCCGTGGCGGCGGAACCCGAAGCCGGGCCGCCGCCGGCAAGGCGACGCTGTTGCTGCACGAGAAGGTGGTGCTGACGGACGAGTCCATCATGGAGATCGTGCTCTGGCGTTTGCCCCGGCCGACACCGGAGCGTCCGCACGGGTTCAAGTACCACCTGTATTACGGTCGCCGCGGCGTATGTCTCGTGCGCTACGACAACGAGACGGGAAAAGGCGACCACAGGCACTTCGGTGGACGCGAGATGCCGTATGAGTTCAAGTCGGTCGAGCAATTGCGGCTCGATTTCGAGAAAGACATGAAAGCAGCAGGAGGCAAGGATGAAAAGGACGCTTAAGGTTCGAGTAGGCGCCGCCGCCGCGGCGCTCGACCGCTTCGAGACGGCCTGGAGGCGGGCGGCGCGCGGCGAAAAGATCGCCGCGGAGCATGTACTGACTTTCGCCAACCTGCAGCTGCTGCTACGCACGCTCACGCCCGCGCGCTGGACGCTACTCGAGCGGTTGCGCGCCGAGGGCCCGCTTTCGGTCAACGAGCTGGCGCGGCGGTTGCAGCGCGACTACAAGAACGTGCACGGCGACGTGAAGCGGCTCGCCGAGCTCGGCCTCATCGAGCGCCGGAAAGACGCGCTCGTCTCGGTGGCGTGGGACATCGTCCGCGCCGAGGTGCGCCTGGCGGCGTAGCTGCCAATCCATCCCGTCGGCAGTCCGTCACCGGGCCGGTCATGCGAAAGGCGGAAGGCGGAAGGCGGAAGGAAGAAGGGTGAGGATTGAGGATTGAGCCGTTTGGATCCGGCTCACGGGTTCTTGAATCGAATCACGATTCACGAATTACGGATGAAAGTCTGCGAGCGCAGGGAAGTGGGGTCAGGTCTGAATGGCACTTACTTTAGCTTCGTTGGGTGGCCATATACCCGGACTTCGGCCCTGGCAATTTCGCGTGGTTTGGTGAGCAGTGGGTAGCATTTGGGTCGTCGCTTGATGGCGCGGGGCTCAATGCGACCTGGGCGATCGCCGACGCGTTGTTGCGCGATCAGCACCAATCGCTCATGGAGTTGGTTGTCGTGGTAGATGCCATGCGCTTGGTGATCCCAGGCGATGCACAGCTGCACGGTATGTTTGAAGCTGAGCTGGCGTGGCAAGCGCTCGGCCAGCAGTGCCGCCTGCGCCATGATCAGCCGGATGAGATGGTAGGCCAGCAGATAGACCCCTATCTCCTTGATCGCCATCTCTGGGCTCTGGCAGCTCAGCCGCTCCATGCCCAAGGTGGTCTTGATGTTGCGCAGATCCAGTTCGACATGCCAGCGATTGTGGTAGAGTGCCTTGAGGGCGGATTTGCCCGTTTGCTTCGGGCACAGCAGCGTAGTCACCAACGTCTTGCCGCCGGTGCGCAACTCGCGCACCGTCACGGTCTCGGGCGCCCGCTCGTAGTCAGCCGGGCTCATCCAGTCCGGTTTGATCGCCAGCTTGTGGAGCACGATCAGATGGTCGCGGCTGCCCAGCTGCCGACCACAGCGAAAGTCGGTACTACGGCGGCGTGCGCCGTGTTGTTCAAACACTGCATCGATGCCCCGCTCGAGAAGCGCGCACAGCAGGAAATACGTGGCGTAGAAGGCATCACCCAACAGCACGTCCCCGCGTTGCAGGCTATCGAGTATCGAGCGCAGCAGCGTCTGTTCGTCGCCGCCCTGGCCTTGATAGCGGCCGGTGGCCGCATCCAGTATCGCCCCACTGCCCAGACACACGATGCCGACCAGCCGGCACAACGGGAACCCGAGACCGGGCTTCTGGCTGCGCGGTTGGGCATAGGCGGCCTGATTCGCCCCAGTGTCCGGCATGAGCACCGTGGTGCCGTCCACCAGCCGTACCGGACGGCCCCGCCAACGCCACGGCGCGGGCGTGTGTGCCGCAACCCATCGCCCACTGTAGCGCGCCAGGGCGCGCGCCATCTCCATCGGCAAACGTTGGCGTGCCCGGCAATAGGCCCCAGTGTGCGTACTGCAGCGCGGTAGCCTCCCGAGCGCGCGCCTGACCGCCGCCTGGTTCACCGCGTTCTGGCAAGAGCGATCCGCACTGAGCGCCTGCGCCAGAAACATCGACAGCGTCTCGGTCGGCGGAAACAGCCGCTCCCGATGCTGCGGCAACAGCGACTCGACTTGATCGAACAGTTCCGGACCCGTCAGCACATTGAACCACGCATACGCATCGCTGTTGCGGGCATGCCGGCGGACTCGTCGTTGCAGTGAACACGCGCTCGGATTAGGATGCATTCGGGCTGGCTCCTCGAGTGATGGATGGTCGTTTGGCGACGCCACCCTGTCATTCGACCAGAGCCAGCTGCTTTTGTACAGTGTGTCAGCTACTTACCGCGTTAAGTAAGTGCCATTCGGGTGCGTCCCCTTTTCTGCGGCTCGATTAATCGTCCTGGCGACGGGAATCGGGTGGACGGGCGAGGTGGGGGCTCGAGCGGGTAGAATCACTTGGTGCGCCGTTTGCTCATTGTCTGGCTGATCAACGCGCTGGCGCTGCTGGCGCTGCCCTATGTCGTGCCTTCGGTGCAAGTGGACAGTTTCGTGACTGCTCTCGCCGCCGCGCTCGTGCTCGGGCTGGTGAATTCGCTGATCCGGCCGCTGCTGGTGCTGCTCACGCTGCCGGCCACGATACTCACGCTGGGCCTCTTCATTTTCGTGATCAACGGGCTGCTGTTCTGGTTCGTCGCCTCGTTCCTCAAGGGCTTTGCCGTCGCCGGATTCTGGTCCGCGGTGCTCGGTGCGATCGTGTACGCCCTGATCTCCTGGGCGGCCAGCGTGATCGTATTCGGCGATCGCCGCGCGTGAGAAAACCCGGGACAAGTCACAGCTCCCTTCGCCTCGAACACCGCCCACCGCGCGCCCTGATAGAAGTTGTCAGACGCCAGTGCCGAGTCCTCCCACCACCCCGGCGCCGACCCTCACCCCCGCCCCTGGAATGGCGAGGGGAGATACTTACCTCCTTCGCGCAATGCGCGGGGGTCATCCTTCATCCCTTCATCCTTCGGCTTCCCTTTCTCCCTCATGAAGGCCCTGGTCACGGGCTTCGAGCCGTTCGGCGGCGAGAGCATCAACGCCTCGCTCGAGGCCGTGCGGCGGCTTCCGCCGCGGCTCGGCGCAATTGAAATAATGACCGCAGCCCTGCCGACTTCGTATGCCCGCTCGCTCGGAGCACTCGAAACGGCCATCGCGCGCGCGGAGCCGCAGATCGTGCTGTGCGTCGGCCAGGCAGGCGAGCGCGTGGCGCTCTGCGTGGAGCGCCTCGCCGTCAACATTCAGGACGCGCGCATTCCGGACAACGACGGCGCCCAGCCGGTTGACCGGCCCATCGTTCCGGGCGGGCCGGCAGCCTACCTCGCGACGCTGCCGGCGCGGGTCACCGTCGCCGCGCTGCGCGCCGCGGAACTGCCGGCGCAGCTGTCCATGAGCGCCGGGACCTTCGTCTGCAACCATGTCTTCTACGGGCTCATGCACTTTGCCGCGGCCCGCCGGCACCCCTTCCGCGGCGGCTTCCTGCACGTCCCCTGCGTGCTGCAACAGGCGCGGTCGGGCGGCGAGCATTCGATGCCCGTCGAAGACATCGTCCGCGGAATCGAGATCGTGCTCGAGGCAACTGCGCAAGCGCGCGATACGTGATCCGGGATGCGTGATCCGCGATACGTGATATCTCCGTATCCCGCATCGCCAAAAAAGGAGGGCGCCGCAGCGCCCTCGTCCCGCCCCGGCTCGAGCCGGATTCAGGTTCGCTCAATCTCTTGTGCTCTCGGGACATCGGCAAGCGGCGCCACGGCCACCACCGGCGCGACCACGCCGCTGATCGCGCCCTTGCTCTTATTCATCACAGATTCTTGGCGCCCTGCGTCACGCGCGTATAACGAGAATGCAAACATTTTGTGGTTACGGATCATGGGGATGTAACTTCAGTGCCGGTACCCGCTAAATTGGCGCCGGAATGGCGGGATGGCGGGGCGGTAAAATCGGCCGGTGCCGAAGCGAAAATCACAACGGGTGCGCTGCGATATCGCGCTGCTGGTGGACGAGGAGACCGGCGACTACGGGCGGGGCGGCCGCTTCATTCCCGAGAGCGACGACGTCGAGGAGAAGGTGCTGCGCGCGCTGCGCCGGCGCTACCGGCGCGTCGAGGTGGTGCCGTTCTCCCCGCGCGTGGTGGCGACGATCGAACGGCTGCGTGCGCTCAAGCCCCGCGTCGTCGTCAACCTCACCGAGTGGGTGGAGGGCGACCGCAAGCTCGACGCCGCGATCACCGGGCTCCTCGAGATCATGAAGCTCCGCTACACTGGCACCGGCCCGGCCGGGCTGCGGCTCGCGCGCGACAAGGCGCTCTCGAAGAGCATCGTCGCGGGGCTGGGCGTGCACGTGCCGCGCTATTTCGTGGCGGAGCGCGGCGGCCGGGGTCCGGACGGCGGCCCGGCGTTCCCGCTGATCGTCAAGCCGCAGTTCGGCGACGGCTCGGACGAGATCGCCAGGCGCTCGGTGGTGCGCAGCGTGCGCCGGCTGCGGGAGCGCGTGCGCGCGATCCGCGAGCGGCTGCGCGAGCCGGCAGTGTGCGAGCAGTTCATCCCCGGGCGCGATCTCTACGTCGGGCTGCTCGGCAACGCCCCGAGGGTGCTGCCGCCGGTGGAGCTGGTGGTGCGCAGCCGCCGCCGCGCGGCGCCGCAATTCGCCACCTCCCGGCTGAAGAACGATCCGCGCTACCGCGCCCGATGGGGCGTCCACTACCGGCGGGCGCGGCTGGGGCAGGCGAAGCTGCGCGAAGTCGCGGACGCGAGCCGGCGCATCTTCCACGCGCTGCGGTTGCGCGACTACGCGCGGCTCGATTTCCGCCTGACGCCCGACGGCCGGCTCTATTTCATCGAGGCCAACCCCAACCCTGACCTCGATCCGCACGCGCTCAACCGCAGCGGCTGCTTTCCCGGCGTGTCCTATTCGCGGCTCATCGCCATCATCGTGGAAGCGGCGCGACGGCGCAGGATCGGAAACTAAGATGAAGCGGGCATTACAACGCTGGTCCGCAATCGCTTCGTTGTCGCTGCTCGCACCGGCTGTTGCCGCGGCGGCGGAGAATGCCTCGACCTTCGCCAATATCGTGCAGTCCAGGTTCGTCCACTGCGCGTTTTACAAGGCGTACGAGGTGGACCGGACGACCGGCGATCTGCTGCTGGTGGAGGGGCGGTCCGACTCGCTGACGTACTTCCAGCCCATTGGCGGCGGGCGCGCGCGGCAGATTTCCACGCGCATGGCGGGTTCCCGCGACGTGCAGGTGATCGAAACCGGCAAGTACCTGCACTTCATAGACCGCGTGGCCGGCATGTACATCCTCACCACGGTTTACGGCTGCATTGACCGCGACAAGCGCGGCGTGTGCGTGACCTACGGTGCGAGGCAGTCGCGCCATTTCGACCCGCGCGTGCTGTCCGACCCGGACGCGGTGTATGAGAGCCTGAAGGGCAATTCCGATCCCGGCTTCTGCGACTACAGCTCCATCGGCGTGCAGGAAGCCTCCCGCGGCAGGCGGTGACGCCAAAGGCGGCGGCCGGCCGCCGAGGAGCGCCGTTTCAGTGCTTGTTCTGCTGCTGCTCCTGCACCAGCGCCGTGATCACGCGCTGGCGCTTGGTTTCCACTTCCCTGGCGAACCCGGGATGACGCTGCTCGATGAAGCCGGTCGCCATGCCGAGCTTGAGGAACGCCACGGCGAAGACGGCGGAAAGGTCGTCCAGGTCGGAGCTCTGCCTGGCGAGCCGTATCGCCTCGCAGGTCTCGTCGCACAACTGCTGGAGTGCTTCAGCCGTCTCTTGGTCGAAGAGGGTCTTCATGGCTTGAATAGTTTAGCAAACCGGACCCGCCGCGCCGCCACTGGGCACCGGTGTTTGTGTCACAATCCCGTCCGGACCAGGAAGGGAGGACAGCGTGGAGCTTGGATTGACGGGAAAAATTGCAGCGATCACCGGCGGGAGCGAAGGCATCGGGCGCGCAACCGCGCTGCGCTTCGCGGCGGAAGGCGCGAAGGTGGCGATCTGCGCGCGGCGCGCCGACGTGCTGAACGCGTTCGCGGACGAGATCAGGAAATCCGGCGCCGATGTGCTCGCGGTGGTGGCCGATGCGGCCAAGGCGGGAGATGCCGAGCGCTTCATCGAAGAGACGGTGAAGCGCTTTGGGCGCGTGGACGTCGTGGTCAACAACGCGGGCGGCACCGGGCAGTCGCCGTTCGACGCGGTGGACGACAATGCCTGGCAGAGCGACCTCGACATCAAGGTGTTCGCGCATATCCGCACGGTGCGCGCCGCGATTCCGCACATGAAGAAGCAGGGCGGCGGGCGCATCATCAACCTCAATATGGTGGGCGCGAAGCAGCCCTTCGCCGGATCGTTCCCGACGACGATCTCGCGCGCGGCGGGGCTTGCCCTCACCAAGGCGCTGTCGAAGGAGCTCGCGCCGTTCAACATCCTGGTGAACGCGGTCGCCGTGGGCAAGATCAAGAGCATGCAGCAGGTGCGGCGTGCGAAGCGCGAGGGCCTGAGCATCGAGGAACATTACGCCAGAACCGCCAGGACCGTGCCGCTCGGGAGGGTGGGCGAAGCGGAAGAGGTGGCGAACGTGATCGCCTTTCTCGCCTCCGATGCGGCGAGCTACGTGACCGGCTGCTGCCTCAACGTGGACGGAGGATTATCCGGCGTTCCCTGAGCGCCGGATAATCCTTAATATACTATCTGCGGTGGAATGACCATCTCGCCAGCCGCGCGTACTTCGGCAAGATCGTCATCCGCATCAGCCGGGCTCGGGTCGGACTTGCCTTAACGCAGGATAACTGATGACGCTGATCATGTTCTGAGGAGACTGCAAAATGGTTACGCTGCGCAAAGCCTATGGATTGCTGTCCGTGCTGGTTGTCATGGCACTGTATCCCGCCGCATCTTTCGGTCAGGCGTCCGCCCTGCCGAACAAACCCGTGCGTATCATCGTCCCCAATGCGGCCGCCGGGCCCAACGACCTGGTGGGCCGTGTGATCGCGCCTAAATTGGGCGAAACGCTCGGCCAAAGCGTGATCGTGGAGAACCGGGCAAGCGCCAACGGCGTGATCGGCACGGAATACGTTGCGCGCGCGGTGGCGGACGGCACGGTTCTCGCCGTGGGCAACTCCGGCACGCACGCTGTCAACGCCACGCTGTACAAGAAGCCGACCTACGATCCGGTACGGGATTTCGCAGCAATCAGCGAAGTCATCTTCAGCAGCCTGGTGCTGGTCGCAAACCCCTCGGTCAAGGCCAATAACGTCAGGGAACTCATCGCCGAAGCGAAGCGCGCGCCGGGCAAGCTCAATATCGCGGTCGCCGGCGCGACGGGCGAGATCGCCGGCAATTTGATCAAGCTGCAGGGGAAAATCGAGCTGACCAACATTCCGTACAAGGGCGGCACGCCTGCAGTGACCGCCGTGATGGCGAATGAATCGCAGCTGCTGCTGACCCTCTATTCAAGCCTCAAAGGACCGATTGACGCCGGCAAGCTCAAACCGATCGGCGTGACGGGGTCGCGGCGTGATCCGCAACTTCCCGACGTGCCGACAGTGGCCGAGGGCGGGCTCGACGGCTACCAGGTGGAATTCTGGGTCGGAGTCTTCGCGCCCGCAAAAACGCCCGCGGCGACGGTGCAGGCGCTGGGCCGGGAAATCGTGCGCATCGTCAATTTGCCCGACGTAAAGGAACGCCTGACGAGCCTGGGCTACGAAGTCGTGGGGAGCACGCCGGAGCAGTTCGCCGAGCGTGTCCGGCGCGATACCGAGAAGTATCGCAAGATCATACTCGACTCGAAAATGCAGCAGCTTGATTGATCGCGGCTCGCGGGAACGGCACCCTTTGCAGCGGGCGATCAAACCCCATGCCTCGATTCAAGAAATCCAAACCGCTGGCTGTCTGTACCGTCTGCGGGGCATATACGGACCAGATAGCCTACGTGAATTGCCGCTGTAACAAGGTCGTGACAGGCAGAAGATGCTCAGGGGTATTCAGGAGCGTGCTTGGCCAGGTCTGGCTGGAATGCCAGAACTGCAAAGGCTGTGGCGAGGTTGGAAGCTTAAGCTGCAGCCAATGTATGGGATTCGGCTGGCAGTTGATGAAGTGAAGGTCGGCTTCCACTTGCTCGCGGCTGCGCTCGTATACGATCTCGCGCCCCATCGCATTGTCGGCGTAGGCGAGTCCACCCCTACTTGAGCGTGGCAGCGATTTGCCGGATCTGCTCCGGCGTGCGCTCGCCCGCGAGCGGCGTTCCCGGCATCAAGTATTTCCCCATGGCGAGCCCGCCGATGAGGACGGGTTCGTAGCCGATCTCGCGTATCAGGCGCGACGCCACTTCGATGGCTTTGGCGTCATCGCCCGCCATCGGCATCCCGATGCGCCCGCCCTGTTGTTCGCGCGCTGCGCCCATCCGCGCATAACCGATCGCGTTGAAGGCGCGGACGATACGGGCCCCGGGGAGCAGCTCCGCCGAGGCGAGACCGGCGCCTTTCTCCCGGGCCCACGTCGCAATTTCACCGTCGCGCGAGGAAATCGGGTTATTCGTGTCTATCACCACTTTGCCTTTGATCAGGCTCGCAAGATCCTTGCCGACCTCGGGCAGCGCCCGGTACGGTACCGCGATCAGCAGCACGTCGCCGAACGCGGCAGCTTCGCGCGGTGTTCCCGCACGCGCATTGGGCCCAAGGCTTGCGGCGAGTTTCTTATCGTTCTCGAGAGTGCGCGACGAGAACATGACTTCGTGCCCGGCTTTCACCCAGACGCCGCCGAGCGTCCCGCCGATTCTGCCGGAGCCGACGACCCCGATTTTCAATTTGTCGTTCGCCGCGCCAACGGAACGCATTGTAAACGGCAGGCTGCTCAGGGCAAGAGCCGCTGTGGCGGCGACTTTAAGAAATCCGCGACGGTCTTGTTTCATGGCACGATTCATTTTCATGACAAGTCTCCACCTTTACTGACAGCATTACGCCGCAGGGAAGCCCTCGACCAGCTCGATCATCCTTTTTTTCATGGCCGCGTCCGGAAGCCGGCCGGTCGCGCCGCCCATGTTGTCGGCCATGTTGGCCGGCCGGCTGGTGGCCGGCGTGATCGCCGTCACTGCCGGATGGCTCGCCACGTATTTGAGGAAGAACTGCGCCCACGAGGTCGCGTCGAACTCGCTCGCCCAGTCCGGGAGCTTGCGTCCCGCCACCCGGCCCCAGAGACGCGTGCGGCCGAACGGCGCATAGGCGAGGACCGCGATCCCTCGATCCCGCGCCAGCGGCAGTATCGTCTCCTCGGCTTGACGGTCGTCGATGGCGTAATTCGTCCCGATGAAGTCAATCGGCTCGCTGCGCATGGTCTGCACCAGCTCGGCGTACTGGCCCTCGAAGGTGGTCGTCACGCCGATGTAGCGCACGCGGCCCTTCTCCTTGTACTGCCTCAGGATCGGGAGTTGAGTGCGGACGTCTCCCATGTTGTGGACCTGGACGAGATCGATCACCGGCTTGCCGATTCTGCGGAAGGACGTTTCGAGCTGCCTGCGTGCCGCCGCCGGATCGGCCGTCCCGCCCCGTCGCGCGACGTTGAGCTTTGTCGCCCAGAAAAGCCGCCGCGCGATCCCGAGATCCTGCGCGATCCGGCCGGCCACTTCCTCGGACGCTCCGTAGGCCGGCGCGGTGTCGAAGACGGTGCCGCCAAGCTCCACCATGCGGCCGAGCACCGCTCGCAGCGCCGTCACGTCTTCGCTGCGCGCAACCTGCGAAAAGGTTGCCGAGCTGCCGAGGCCGACGACGGGCAGGCGCTCGCCCGTAGCGGGGATGGTCCGGGTGATGAGGTTAGGCTTGCCGGCCTCGGCCGCCCACAGCGCCCGGGGGACGAGGGCCAAGAGGCCGGCCGCGCCGAAGGTCCGCCGCAGCCATTCACGACGAGTCATCATGCAGAGGCTCCTGCTGTTCAAGTTTCGCTGCGCCACGAGTCCGGCGCATCCGGTCATGCGGTTACGGTGCCGCCTCGGCCGGGGCGCCCTGCGGCTGCCTTGCAGCCCGCTCACGCTGCGCGTATCCCAGCCACAAGCCGAGCGCCATCCATACTATCGCAAGCGGCACCGCAAAGGACGCGAGCGCGGCCAATCCCATGCCCAGCCGTCCCAGCAGGCCTTCGGTCTGCGCGCCGATGACATCACCGCCCCGGTACACGAACGTGTCGATGAACGCCTTCGACTTGTACCGGTCGGCGCGGGGGACGATGGTGAACAGCGTCTCGCGCGCGGGCCGCATGATGCCGCGCTGCACGGCGCGGAACGTCGCCTCGAACGCGATGAGCGCCGCAAGCGAGCCGATGATCGCGAGACCGATGAAGCCCAGGGCCACCGTGATCGGCAGCAGCGCGAGCGTCACCGATACGCCGAGCCGCTTCATGAGGTGCCCGGTGACGATCGCCTGCAGGACGAGCGTCGCCACTTGCGTGATCATATCAATCCGCGCGAACGTCGCGGTGCGCAGGTCGAGATTGGTACCCAACGCGGCGACCATCTGCAGGCGCGTGAAATAGACGAAAGTGGCCATGACCGCGAGGATCAGCACGTACGCGCAGATGGCGAGGAGATAGGGCGATCGGAAGACCGCCTGGAATCCTTCCCACGCGCTGCCGCCGATCACCGCGTGCTCGGTCGACGCCGGCGCATCGCTCCGGAGCGCCTCGAGCCGATCCGTCCGGAGACGGGTGAGCCACCAGGCTGCCCCCATCGCCAGCAGTAGGAACGCGACCGCGACCAGCAGCAGCGCGGGTGTCCCGAGCGGCCTGGCGAGCAGGCTCGCGAGCCACGGGCCGAAGATCGCTCCCAGCGTTCCGCCCACGGCGATGGCACCGAAGAGGCGCTTGCTTTGCTCCAGCGAAAAGCGGTCCGCCATCAGCGCCCAGAACAGCATCGTGGCGAACAGGTTGAAGACGCTGAACCACACGTAGAAGACCTGGCCGGTCCGCTCGCCGATGCTGGCTGGCGCCAGCGCGAGCAATGCATAGAATGCCAGCAGGCCGAAGGCGAAGAAGAGGTAGGTCGCGTTGATGAAGACCAGGCGGCGGAACCGGCTCACGAGCAGGCCGAAGAGCGGGTTGACAAGGAGCGTCACGAAGACGGTACCGATGAAGAGCCAGCGGATCGCCTCGATGCCGCGTTGCATGCCCAGCGCCTCGCGCGCCGGCCGCACGACCATCAGCGCCGTGAGCACGCAGAAAAAGAACAGCCCCGCCACGAGGGTCGGACCGGCCTCGTCGCGGCGTATGTTTGCAAAACGTTGCAGAATCAAAGGGGCCAGGATTCAGGATTCAGGGGTCCCGTCACTTCGTCACCCGTCACTTCTCAGGCCCGTCAAAATTTCTCTACATAGGGCCTGAGATCCAGCTCCAGCGTCCACGCGCTCGGCGGCTGCAGGTGGAGCTGGTAGCAGGTCTCCGCGATCGCGGCGGGCGAGAGCACGGCGTCCGCGCCGCGCTCGGCGACGCTGCGGCCCGGGTGCTCGCTCTCGATTTGCCCGTCAATCACCACGTGTGCGACGTGAATGCCCTGAGGCTGGAACTCGCGCGCCATGCTCTGGGCGAGCGCACGCAGCCCGAATTTGCCCACCGCGAGATTGTGGAACATCGCGCCGCCGCGGAGCGACGCGGTGGCGCCGGTGAAGAGAATGGTGCCGCGATGACGGCCGCCGGCCTTCGCTCCGAGCATCGCGCGCACCGCTTCCCGCCCGACGAGAAAGCCGCCGAGGCAGCCGGCGCGCCAGCAGCGCTCGAATTCCTCCGCGGTGGTATCGAGGATGCCCTTGCGCAAGTAGGCGCCGGCATTGTAAACGACAAGGCCGGGCGGGCCCAGTTCTGCGCCGACGCGCCGGAACAGCGCTGCCACGTCGGCCTCGCGCGTCGCGTCGCAGGCGACGGCGATCGTGCGGTGGACGATGCCGCTGAACTCGGAGGCGAGCGTTTCGAGCTTTGCGGCGTTGCGCGCGGCCATCGCGACGTTCATCTCGGCGCGCGCGAAGCGCTGGGCCAGGGCGAGGCCCAGCCCGTGCCCCACTCCGACGATCACTGCCGTACCGCGGTTGTCCGCCATGGCAAACTCCACTTCCGGGGTTACCCGCTGTACCAGGGTGCGAGCCAGTGGCGGGCACGGATCATAAGCGACCGGATACCGACGGCGAAGATCGCCAGAGCGAGCACGTACACCAGGGAGGCGTTCTCGTTCAACTGGGCGGATTTTTCGAATACCGACATCCCCATGCCCTGAATGCTCGCCAGGACCTCGACGGCGATCGCGTTCGTGATCCCGCGCGCGAACCCCAGCTCGATCCCCGCCACGATGTGCGGCAGAGCCGTCGGCAGCGCGATGCCGAACCAGACATGGTGTGCCTTCGCGCCGAACATCCGGCCGACGTCCAGATATTCCTTGGGGATTGCCCGCGTGCCGTCCGCCGTCGTGACGGCGACCGGCAGGAACGCCGAGATCACGACGATCGTCAACCGCGCCGCCGGCTGGTAGCCGACCCAGAGGATGACGATCGGCACGAGCGCGATCAGCGGCAGGGCGTACAGCGCGCGGATGTAGGTGGACAGGAACCAGTTCACCTCCCGCACCCGGCCCATGGCCACCCCGATGAGAATCCCGGCCACGGTTCCGAACGCGACGCCCTCTACGATGGAGCCGAGGCTCGCGAGGGCGTCCGACCAGAACGACGCGCTTGTGACCGTCGAGGGAATCGCCATGATGATCCCGCTCGGCGTCGCGACGAAGTCCGGGAGCCGGGTGCGCACGTAGAGCTCCCAGATGCCGAGCAGGAACGCTCCCGCAACGATCGGCGCCATCCGCTCGCGCGTGAGCCGGCGCCTCGGTGAGCCCGCCCGTCGGGTTGCCGCGGGGGCTACCCGACCGCCGTGTGCCGCCATCGCACCAGATACCGTTCGATCAACTCGCCGATGCCGACCAGCACCACGGCGATCGCGGCCACGAGCACCGTGACGGCGAGCACCCAGGCCGAGTCAATCGTGGTGGTGCCCTGCAGGAGAACCGCCGCCACGCCGTCGGGATTGAGGAAGAACTCGGCGACGAGCGTCCCGACCATCGAGAGCGCGATTGATTGCTTGATGCCCGTCATCGCGTAGGGCGTGACGTATGGCAGGATCACGTCACGCCAGAGCTGCCCTTCGCTCGAGCCGAAGATCGCGGCCACGTCGAGATGCTGCCGCGGAATGCTGCGCGCGCCCTCCAGCGTTCCCAGCAGGATCGGGAAGATCGAAATCAGCACGGCGACGAGAACCCGCGACCAGAATTCGAAGCCGAACATGACGGATACGAACGGGACGAGCGAAATCGTCGGCGTCGCGTAGAGGACGTAGATGTAGGGCTCGATCGCGGCCGCGATCAGCTTCATGCGGGCGAGCACGAGCCCGACTGAAACCCCGACCACGATCGAGATGCCGAGCGTGACTCCGTAGAGCTTCCCCGACACGGCAAGGGCCGACAGCAGGGGGCCGTCGTACAGCATCTCCCGGAGCCGGCTCATGGTCGTCGTGAAGGGGACGAACAGCACGCCGAAGCTGCGGCCGAGGGCCTGCCACGCGCCGAGCAACAGCACGATGCTCGACGCGTAGCAGGCCACCCGGATCCACGGCGCACCGGGGGCCCGGAGGCGCCTGACGCGCCGCCCGAAGGATTCTGTCCTTGCGGCCATCGTCATGCTGCGTCCAGTCACCTGCGCCTTGTCATTGAAGCTTGCCGAATTTCGACACCACGCGCTTCATCGCATCGGCGTAGAGCGACTTGTCAACGATCTGGTCGTAGCCGGGCCTCTTGTCGGCCTTGACCGAGCCGATCTTCACGAGCTGGTCCAGCTGGCTCATCATCTGCCCCTGATCGAGCCCGTCGTTGTTCACCCAGTACGGGATCGCCTGGTAGCCGTTGACCGAGTTGAGCGCGACCTGGAAGTCAATCTGGCTTGCATTGGCCGCCACGGTTGCGACGGCAACCTTGTCGGCCGGCGATGGGCTCCCCATCATGTTCTGGGTGAGGATCCAGCCCTCGAGAAAGCGGATGAGCCCCTCCCGGTTCTCCGCGATCGCCTTCCTGCTGGCGAGCAGCACCGCGTAGTGGAGCCCCTTCGTGATTGACGCCGGCGCATCAATGAGGCGCCATTTTTTGCCGGTCTTGAACTCGACCTGGGCCAGTTCGTCAACGTGCCACACGGCCGAGCGGACCTGCCCGGCGATCCCGGCCTTCACCAGCGGCTGATTCGCGAGGTCAATCAGCTTCAGGTCACCGACCTTGAGCCCGCAGGTTGCCACTACCGCCGCGATGTAGAGGTAGCGTGCGTTGTTGATGCCGTCGGCGGCGACGGTCTTGCCCTTCAGGTCCTTGCAGCCTTTCACGTCCGGATCATCCGTCGCAACGAGCCAATCCTGGTTGGGC
>DAIDBG010000351.1 GCA_027310225.1 bacterium
GGTCCCGTACCTGTGCTACGCGCGCAAGGACCGCAGGACCAAGCCGCGCGACCCCGTATCCTCGCGCTACGTCGCCGCGCTGTTCGAGGCGGTCGGTGCGGATCGCGTAATCACGCTGGACGTTCACAATCTCGCGGCGTACGAGAACGCTTTCCGCATCCGCGCCGAGCACCTCGAGGCGCGAAAACTGTTCGCGGACTATTTCCGCCCCCTCGCGGCCGGCGACGAGGTCGCGGTGGTTTCGCCCGATGTGGGCGGCGTCAAGCGCGCCGAGGCGTTCCGCGAGACGCTGGAGCGCGGGCTCGGCCGCGCGGCCGGCCGCGCCTTCATGGAGAAGAGCCGCAGCGAGGGCGTGGTGTCGGGCGAGGCGCTGGTCGGCGACGTCTCCGGGCGCACCGCCATCATCATTGACGATCTCATCAGCAGCGGCACCACGCTCGGGCGCGCCATCGCGGCGTGCCGCGCGCGCGGCGCGCGCCGCATCCTGGCGGCCGCCTCGCACGGATTGTTCAACGAGAAAGCCGGCGACCTGCTGACGAACCCGGACCTCGAGCAGCTCGTGGTGACCGACACCGTTCCGCCGTTTCGCCTCGATGCCGCGGCCCGGAGCAAGCTGCGCATCGTGTCGGTGGCGCCGCTGTTCGCGGAAGCCATCCGCCGGATCCACTCCGGTGGATCGCTCGTCGAATTGATGGGCGGTTGACGCCCCCGGCAACCATGCCGAGGCCGGCCTGTCCTACCTCGTCGGCTACTTCTTGCGCGTGGCGTTCGGCCTGCCCTGATAGCACGCGGAAGTTGATCTGGATCAATCGCTCCCGGGCTCGAAGAGCGCAACCTTGCTCGTCGTTCAGACGGACTTGCGCTGTGCCGCCCGGTCGAGAAGCTCATGGACGCCTGCTCGGATCTTTCGCTGACGATCAACGGCCAAACGCTGGCCCTTACCGCCGCTGAGGCGGAGAAGCCGCTGCTTTGGATCGTTCGCGATCGGCTGGGCTTGAAAGGCAGCAAGTTCGGCTGCGGCCATGGCGGATGCGGCGCGTGCCTGGTGCAATCGGACGGTCAAGCCGTCACCTCGTGCAACCATCCCGCCAGGGAATTTGTCGGAAAGAAGGTTTCGACCATCGAGGGGGTCGCGAGCGAGGAGGCCAATCCGATTCTCCGCGCCTGGCTTGCCGAGCAGGTTCCGCAATGCGGCTATTGCCAGCCCGGCATGATTGTCGCGGCGACCTCCCTTCTTGCCCGGACTCCGCATCCCACCGACGCCGACATCGATGCGGCGATGGCGCATGTGCTTTGTCGCTGTGGAACTTATCCGCGCGTGCGCCGCGCCGTTCATCGCGCCGCCGAGGGGCGGTGGGGGGATGCGCCTTTCCCTGCCGCAACGATGCGCATCGAGGATCAAGCTGCGCCCCGGGATGCGGTCCGATTCAATCCCTGGGTCAAGATCGCGCGCGACGGCATCGTCATTGTCGTGATCGGGCAGGCCGAGATGGGCCAAGGCATCACCACGTCCTTACCCATGCTGGTTGCCGAGGAGCTCGAGGTGCCGCTTGATCGCGTGCGGATCGAGCTCGGTCCGGCCGACCATGCTTACGATAATCCCATCATCCATATGCAGATCACCGTCGGCAGCCTGAGCATCCAAACGAATTGGGAGCGCATGCGCCGCGCCGGTGCCGAAGTGCGCGAACGTCTCATTGCGGCGGCTGCGGCGCGCTGGCACGTAGCGACTTCGGCGTGCCGCGCCGCGGAGGGCATGGTCATTCACGATCCGACGGGACGGCGTCTCGATTACGGTTCTCTCGCGAACGCGGCGGCGCCCCTCGCCCCGCCGGCAAATCCGAAACTCAAAGACTTCGACGCCTTCACGCTGTTGGGAAAGCCGACGGCGCGTCGTGATATTCCGGCGCACATCTCGGGCCGGACCGTTTTCGGCCTCGACGTGAGCGTTCCCGGTGCGCTGGCGGCGACGATGCTGATGCCGCCGCGGATCGGCGCCAAGCCGGACCGTATCGATGCGACCGCCACCAAGGCGTTGCCGGGTGTGCGCGACGTGATCGAGATTGCGGGCGGAATCGCGATTGTGGCGGAAGACCTGTATACGGCGATGCGCGGCAGGGAGGCGTTGCACGTCGCGTGGAAGGGCGGCCTCGAAGGCTTGAGCAGCGAGCAAATCAGCCAGCGCTTCCGCCAAGCGCTTGGGCGCGAGGGTGTGCCCGTTCAAAAGCGCGGTCATGCCGCAGCCGCCCTTAAGAAGGCTCTTAAGAAGGCTGCAAGGGTCATCGAGGCAGAATACGAAACGCCTTACCTTGCTCATGCACCGATCGAGCCGATCAACTGCACGGCGCGTGTCGGTGAGGGCCAATGCGATATCTGGATTCCGACCCAAAGCCAAACGCTGGTGCAGCAAGCAGCGGCGAAAGCCGCCGGCGTACCGGCTGGGAAGGTGCGCGTCCATAGCACGTTCCTGGGCGGCGGCTTTGGGCGGCGTACGGCGCCCGACGTGGTCACGCAGGCCATCGAGATCGCCAAGGCGATGGGTAAACCGGTCCAGTTGCTATGGACTCGAGCCGAAGAGATGCGGCACGACTGCTATCGCCCCGCAAGCCTCGCGCGGCTGCAAGCCGGACTCGACGAGAAGGCCAACCCGGTTGCGTGGTTTCATCGCGTCGCGGGTCCTGAGCTCGTCGGCGAGGGGCTGGAGATCGCCTATGACATTGCCCACTTGCGCGCCGAGCATGTCGAAGACGATCCCGGCATACCGACGGGTTACTGGCGGTCGGTCGGCGCCTCGCAAAACGCTTTTGCGGTGGAAAGCTTCATGGATGAGCTCGCCGCTGCGGCGGGAGCGGATCCGGTCGACTTTCGTTTGCGTCGACTTGGCGGATCGCCTCGCCTGCGCGCCGTGCTTGCGCTTGCGGCCGAAAAGGCCGACTGGAGCAAGGGCCCGCCGAAGGGGCGCGCCCGCGGCGTCGCCGCCTATTATGCCCATGGCGGTTGGGCGGCGCAGATTGCCGAGATCTCCGTCTTCGGCAAAGGGGAGCTCAAAGTCCATCGCGTCACCTGCGCCGTTGATTGCGGCTTCGTCGTCAATCCCGACACGGTGAAGGCCCAGGTCGAAGGCGCGATTGTCTTCGGGCTCACCGCGGCGCTCAAATCGGAGATCACCATTCTTGACGGGCAGGCCCAACAGACGGGATTCCGCGACTATCCGCTGCTGACGATCGCGGAAACGCCGGAGATCGAGGTCCATATCATGCCGAGCCGGGAGCCGCCCTCCGGTGCGGGCGAATGCGGCGTGCCGCCCGTGGCCCCGGCCATCGCCAATGCGGTCTTCGCCGCCACCGGAAAGCGCATTCGCCGGCTGCCGATGGCCTCGAGCGCTCAGCGCACGATGTTCGGGTAGAGGCGCGCGCTGACCATCACGAGCAGCAGAAGCACACCGCCGAGTACCGCAAAATCGGTGCCGAGGCCGACGCCGGGGGGCGGCGTTCCGCTGAGGATAAGCGCGCGCAGGCCGTCGACCTGATAGGTGAGCGGGTTGGAATGCGAGATCACCTGCAGCCATCCCGGCATCATCGACGTGGGATAGATCGCGTTGCTCGCGAAGAAGAGCGGCATGGTGAGCACCTGGCCGATGCCCATGAAGCGCTCGCGCGTCTTCACGAGGCAGGCGATGATGAGCGAGAAGGTCGAGAACACCGCGGCGCCGAGGAGGATGAGCGCCGCCGCGCCGGCGAGCGCGAGCGGGTCCCAGCGCACGCGCACGTCGAGGAGCTCTGCGAGGGCGATGACGACTACCGCCTGGATGAGCGCGCGCACGCCCCCGCCGATCGCCTTGCCCAGCACCAGCGCGGCGCGCGGCGTGGGGCTCGCCAGGAACTTGTGCACGATGCCCAGGTCGCGCTCCCAGATGATCGAGATGCCGTTGAAGATCGCGATGAAAAGCACGCTCTGCGCCAGAATCCCGGGAACGAGGAAGTCGAGGTAGGGGAGATCGCCGGTGTCGACGACGCGCCCGCGGCTGATCACCTGGCCGAACACGAGCAGCCACAGCGCCGGCTGCAGCGCGCGCGTGAGGAGCTCGGTGGGATCGTGGCGCAGCTTGCGCACTTCCATGTCCGCGATCGCGATCGTCTTGCGCACGAATCCGGCGACCAGCGCGAGCGGCATGGGTGATTGCGAGCCGGCGTCACCCGAGGCGGCTGGCGGCGCGGCGGGTTCTCGAGGTTTCGGCATAGCTGCCTTCCTGTTCGGGCGAGCCGCCCGTGAAATGCGCAAATGCGTCGTCAAGCGTGGCATCGGGGCCGATTCGTGCTTTCAGCGCCTCCGGTGTGTCGACGGCCGCGAGCGCGCCCTGATGCAGGATAGCGAGGTGATCGCAGAGCACTTCGGCTTCATCCATGTAGTGGGTGGTGACGACGACGGTGGTGCCGAATTCCGCGTTCAGGCGCGCAATGTGCTCCCATACGGTGTGCCGTGCCAGGGGATCCAGGCCCACCGTCGGCTCGTCGAGGAACAGGACCTTCGGACGGTGCAGCGTGGACTGCGCGATCTCCAGGCGGCGGATCATGCCGCCGGAGTAGGAGCGCACCAGTCGAGGGGCGACCTCGGTCAGGTCCATGAAGCGCAACGCGCCCTCGATCCGGGCGCGCCGCTCGGCGCGCGGAATGTCGAACAGGCGCGCGAACACGAGCAGGTTTTCGTAGCCCGTCAGCTCGCCGTCCGCCGAGAGCGCCTGCGGGACGTAGCCGATGATGCGGCGCACCCGCGACGCCTGCGACACCACGTCCCAGCCCGCGATGCTCGCCGAGCCGGCGCTCGGCGGCAGAAGCGTCGTGAGCATCTTGATTACGGTTGTCTTGCCCGCGCCGTTGCGGCCGACCAGGCCGAAAATCTCACCCGCCTCGATATCGAGATGCAGGCCGTCTACGGCGACCACGTTTCCAAAGCGCCGTGTCAGGCCGCGGGTCGAGATAATGATGTTCGCCGTCACCGCCGCCTCGTCCGGGAGAACTCGAGCTTCGCGACCTCGGTGGTCAACACGTACACTGCCATGATCAATACTGCCGCCAGCATGAGTTGCCAGGACAGCGCCACGAAACCGAACACGGACGCAAGCGGCCCGGCATAGGGCAGGGCGAATGCCGCGGCGCCGACCGCGACCGTCGTCCACAGGAGCAGCCGGCTCGGCGCGCTGCGCCAGGCCGGACCCCGCGTGCGCAGCACCAGCACGACCGCCAGCTCGGTGAGCACCGAGACGACGAACCAGGTGGTCTGGAAGGTTGCCTCGTCCGACGTGAACACTTGCAGCAGGAGGAAGAAGGTCAGCAGGTCGAACACCGTGCTGATCAGCCCGAACACGATCATGAAGCGCCGCACTTCGTCCACGTTCCAGCGCTGCGCGCGCGCGGTGTGCTCGGCGTCCACGTTGTCAGTCGAGATGGCGATCGAGGGCAGGTCCGACAGGAAGTTGTTGAGCAGGATCTGCTTGGCGGCGAGCGGCAGGAACGGCAGCAGCGGCGTCGCGAGCGCCATGCTCACCATGTTGCCGAAGTTGGCGCTGGTCGTGATGCTGATGTACTTGAGCGTGTTGGCGAAGGTGGCGCGGCCGTCCTCCACGCCGCGCCGGAGCACGTCGAGATCGTGCTGCAGGAGGATCACGTCGGCGCTCTCGCGCGCGACGTCCACCGCGTTCTCGACCGAGATGCCGACGTCCGCGGCATGGAGCGAGGGCGCATCGTTGATCCCGTCCCCCAGGTAGCCGACGGCGTGCCCGGTACGCTGCAGCGCCCGGACGATGCGCTCCTTCTGCTGCGGATCCACTTCGACGAAGAGGTCGGTGCGCTCCGCGAGGTGCCAGAGCGACTCGTCCTTCAACCCGGCAATCTCCCCGCCGGTGAGCAGCGCCTTCGGGTCGAGGCCGATGGCGGCGGCGACGTGCGCGGCGACGTAGCGGTTGTCGCCGGTGATCACCTTGATCCGGATGCCGAGGGCGGCGAGATCGCGAATGGTCTTCCCGGCATCGTCCTTGGGCGGATCGAGAAACAGCAGGAATCCGGCGAATGCCATGCCGACTTCGTCTTCCCGACCGTAGTGTGCCTTCGCAGCGGCGCGCTTGGTGGCAACCGCCAGGACGCGGAAGCCCTCCACGCCTTTCCGCCGGTAGTACGCCTCGAGGCGCTCGCGCAGCGCGGTATCCACGGAGCAGGCGTCGAGCACGGTGGCGAACGCGCCTTTCGTGATGATCAGGTGGGCGGCCGCTTCGCCCTCCCGGGCGACGACGATCGTCAGGCGCTTGCGGATGAAATCGTAGGGAATCTCGTCCACCTTCGCCCAGCCCGCCGTCGCGAGCCCGCTGCGCTCTCCAGCCGCGACGATCGCCACGTCGAGCGGGTTCTCGATCCCGGTTTCGAATGCGGCGTTGAGATGCGCGAGCCTGAGCACTTCGGCGGACGCCCGCCCCTCGGCGTCCACCGCGGAATCGAGCGCGATCACGCCCTCGGTCAGCGTTCCGGTCTTGTCGGTGCAGAGCACGTCCATGCTGCCGAGGTCCTCGATTGCCTCGAGACGGCGCACGATCACGCCGCGGCGCGCCATCGCGCGCGCGCCGCGCGAGAGCGTCACGCTCACGATCGCGGGCAGGAGCTCCGGCGAGATGCCGACGGCGAGGGCGACGGCGAACAGCAGCGATTCGATCGGCGGGCGCTCCAGCGCGAAGTTCACCACCAGGACGAACACCACCATGACGATCATCACGCGCACCAGCAGGTAGCCGAACTGCCGCACGCCGCGCGCGAACTCGGTCTCGGGGGCCTGCTCGTGCAGGCGCGCGGCGACGGCGCCGAAGGCCGTGTCGCGCCCGGTCTTCACGACCAGCGCCGTCGCGGTCCCGCTCCGTACGGAGGTGCCGAGGAACACGCAATTGGTGCGGCCGGCGAGCGGGGCGCCGGCGGGCACGATGCCGCGCTGCTTCTCGACCGGAAACGATTCGCCGGTCAGGCTCGCCTCCGTCACCAGGAAATCCCGGGCTTCGAGCACCACGCCGTCGGCCGGCACCAGGTTCCCGGCCGAAAGGCGGATCACGTCACCGGGCACCAGCGCGCTCGCGGCGACGGTCTGCGCCGTTCCGTCGCGCACGACCTGGACGGTGAGGGCGAGGCGCCGGCGCAGCGCGGCCACCGCGGCGCTCGCGCGGTACTCCTGCGCGAAGCCGAGCAGGGTGCTCCCGAGCACGATCGCGAGGATGATCGAGGCGTCCACCCAGTCCCGCAGCATCATCGAGACGAGCGCGCCGAAGACGAGAATGAGGACGAGCGGGCTCTCGAACTGGCGCAGTAGAAGCCTCGGCGCCGTGATGCGGCGCTCGCCCGCCACCGTGTTGGGGCCGTGCCGCCGCAACTGCTCCGCGGCCGCCGCGGCCGACAATCCGCCGGCGCCGGTGCCGAGGTCGGCCATCAGCTCCGACGGATCGCGGCTCCAGTAGTGAGTCTCCGGCATCGGGTCTCCGTCCGCGCCGCCGCGACGCTCGACGGCGCCGGCCCGCTCACTTGGAGGCCGCGAATTCCCCGGCGTGCGCGCGCGCGCCGTAGCGGTCGATCAGCTCGTCGAGCTCGATCACGAGCGCCGTGCGGTCCTGGCGGAGGGTTTCCGGGCGCGGCCCCGGGCCGGCCGGCGGGGGGCGGGCGGCTTCGTTTTCGGGGTCCGGCGATTCACGGGATTTCTCCTTTCATGGCGCGTGGCGGAAACGGGTGACCCCGCGCCGTCCACGGCGCGATCCCGCTCCGGGGCTCGCTGCCATGATGTTACTCACGGTCCGAACGGCCCCATTGATCTGGATCAACGCCGTGGGGGGCATGTCCGGGAGGGACAGAGCGGGCTCGTTGACCTGGATCAACCACCCGCGCTGCCCGGCGGCGTAACCTCCTTGTCAGAGCGCCTAACAAAATGAATTCCCCTCCTTACGAAGGAGGTGGGTTCAACCACCCCTTAATCCCCTCCTTCACAAGGAGGGGAGGGAGCGAAGCGGAAGGGGTGGTTTGGAATCTCAGGGCACTCCCACTACCCCAGCGCCGTTGGCGCCACCCCGCCCGGCCGCCGGTACAGAGACCGGCGGCGCTCGGCGGCTCGAAGGTGCGCAGGCATGTCTATTCCCACCACCCCGTCACTTCGTGACACCCCTCCTCGGGCAGGAGGGGAGTACCCCGGCTCGCACACCGGCAGGAGGGGAGGGTGGATGCGATCCGGTGCATTCGCTCACTTTGTTGGGGGCTCTTAACCCGTGGACGCGATCAAACTCTTTCTCTGCGGCGACGTGATGACCGGCCGGGGTATCGACCAGATCCTGGGGACGCCCTGCGACCCGGTGATCCATGAGGGATACCTGCAAAGCGCCGCGGATTATGTCGCCCTTGCGGAAAGCGTGAACGGCGCGATCCCGCGCCGCGTGGCAGCCCCGTACATCTGGGGGGACGCGCTCGCCGAACTAGACCGTTTCCGGCCCGACGTGCGGATCATCAACCTCGAAACGGCGGTCACGATCAGCGACGATTGGCTCCCGAAGGGGATCAACTATCGCATGAACCCCGCCAATGCGGGGTGCCTTTCCGCCGCCGCCATCGATTGCTGCGTTCTCGCGAACAACCACGTGCTCGATTGGGGTGTCGGCGGACTGATCGAGACGCTCGACACGCTGGAACGGGCCGGACTGAGGACGGCGGGCGCGGGCAGGAACCGCAGCGCCGCGGAGGCGCCGGCGGTGCTGCCGGTCGCCGGCAAGGGGCACGTTCTCGTTTTTTCGATGGGCGCCGAGAGCAGCGGCGTGCCGCCTCAATGGGCGGCGAGCACGGACCGCCCGGGCGTGGATTTCCTGCCCGACCTGTCGCGCCGTTCGGTCGAGCGGCTCGCGCAGCGAATCCAGGCGGTCAAGCGGCCGGGCGACGTGGTCGTCGCCTCGATTCACTGGGGTGCGAACTGGGGCTACGAGATCGCGCCCGGGGAGAGCCGGTTCGCCCATGCCCTCATCGATTCCGCGGCCGTCGACCTCGTGCACGGCCACTCATCGCACCATCCGAAGGGCATCGAGGTCTACCACGAGAAGCTGGTCCTCTACGGCTGCGGCGATTTCATCAACGACTATGAAGGCATCCGGGGGCACGAGGAATATCGCGGCGGCCTCGGGCTGATGTACCTGCCGACGCTCGACGCTGGCACCGGCCGGCTGCTGCGCCTCGAGCTGGTCGCGATGCAGATGGAGCGCTTCCGCAGTTGCCGCGCGGCCGCCGCCGACGCGGCGTGGCTGTGCGCCGTCCTCGACCGGGAGGGGCGCCGCTCCGGGACGCGGGCCCGCCTCCTGCCGGACCACCGCATCGAGCTCGGGTGGAAGACGGATTGACTGCCTCCTGAACTATCCCCCGCCCTCCACCGCCTTGAACTTCGCGCCGACGAGCGTGGCGAGGACCACGAGGGTCATGGAGATTATGAT
>DAIDBG010000359.1 GCA_027310225.1 bacterium
CCACGGAGAAGCGGAAGTGTCCCGGCTCGATGGTGCCGGCGTGCACCGGGCCGACCGGAATCTCGTGCACGCCCTCACCGGCAACCCGAACGAACGGATAATCGTCCGTTTGTTCGGGTCCGGGTTCCAGATTTCGGGTTCCGAGTTCCGGGTTCGGACTTTCGGGCTGCGACTCGGAACTTAGAACTTGGAGCTTGGAACCGCCGGCGACGTCTTTTCGCAGCGGAAAGACGTCCGCAGGCCACGCGGCATGGCGCAGCCACGGGCGCTGATCGTCCGCGCCGCTGGCGGAGACGCCGAGCAGATCGAAGGCTGCGCGCTGCATGCGGTCAGCCGCGGGAAAGATGTTGCCGACATCGGGATAGGATGAGTCCGCGACGGGCAGGGAGAGCACGACGAGCCCGCCGCGTACCGCGAGTGCGGCGTGCATGGCGAAGCCGCGGCCGAGGTCGCGCGCATCGGTTCCCCACAGCGCAACCAGCCGCCCGCCCTGCTCTTTCGCCCGGCGGCAGGCTTCCGTCCACTGCGCCGCAGCGACCTCGGCGCGGTACGCCTGCACCGCCCCGGGAATTGGAGTCAATTCGACATCAAAGTCTTCCAGTCTCATCGCTCACCAAAATACCACGACGTGAACTCGGGAGGTCGTAAGATGGCTCATCTTCGCCCTCGTGCCCTGACGTCCTCACGTTGATCTTGGCTCATCCGTCACCCGATCAGCGCAGCGGCCTGCCGGTACCAGTCAGCGAGATACGGCGGGATGTATATGCCGAGGATGAGCACGATCAGCAGGTGCACGAACACCGGCACCAGCGCCGGCGGGTGCGGCAGGCGCGGAAGCGCGGTCTCGCCGAACACCATGGGCTGCACCTTGCCGAAGATCGCGGCGAACGCGGTGCCGAGAGCCACCAGCAGGAACGGCGTCGCCCAGGGTTGCTCGCGCATCGCGGTGGTGATGATGATGAACTCGCTCGCGAACACGCCGAACGGCGGCATGCCCAGAATGGCGATCGCCCCCAGCATCAGCCCCCAGCCGATGGTGGGGTTGGTCCGGATGAGGCCGCGGATGTCGTCCATGATCTGGGTGCCGGATTTCTGCGCCGCGTGCCCGACGGCGAAGAAGATCGCCGACTTGGTGAGGCTGTGCATGGTCATGTGCAGCAGCGCGCCGAAGGTCCCCGCCACGCCCCCCATGCCGAAGGCGAAGGTCGCGATCCCCATGTGTTCGATCGATGAATAGGCGAACAGGCGCTTGATGTCGCGCTGGCGCCAGAGCAGGAACGCCGCGACCACCACCGACAGCAGCCCGAAGCCCATCATGAGATTGCCCGCGAACGGCGACCGGAGCGCGCCGTCGGTGATGACCTTGCCGCGCACCACCGCGTAGAGCGCAACATTGAGGAGCAGCCCCGAGAGCACCGCGGAAATCGGCGTCGGGCCTTCGGCGTGCGCATCGGGCAGCCAGTTGTGCACCGGAACCAGTTCCACCTTGGTGCCGTAGCCCACCAGCAGGAACACGAAAGCGAGCGACATCACGGTCGGCTCGAGGCTCCCCTTGACCTGGTTGAGATCGGTCCACAGCAGCGCGGTGCCGCCCGAGCCCAGCACCTTCTCCGCCGCGAAATAGAGCAGGATGGTGCCGAACAGCGCCTGCGCGATGCCGACCGAGGCCAGGATGAAGTACTTCCACGCCGCCTCGATTGACTCCGGCGTGCGGTAGAGGCTCACCAGCAGCACCGTCGAGAGCGTGGCTGCCTCCATCGCCACCCACAGGATGCCCATGTTGTTGGTGGTGAGCGCGAGCAGCATGGTGAAGGTGAAGATCTGGAACATCGCGTGGTAGAGCCGCAGCGCCCCCACCGTCACCTTGCCGCGGTGCGCCTCGATCCGCATGTAGGGCCGGCTGAAGATCGCGGTGGTCAACGCGACAAAGGAGGTGAGCGCCACCAGCACCACGTTGAACGAATCAATGAAGAACTGGTGCCCGAACGTCGTGATCGGCCCGTCGCGGATGACGCGGGCGGTGAGCGCCGCCGCGGCAAGAAAGGTGGTGAGGCTCGCCGCCACCCCCAGCTCCGGGGCCCAGCGCCGGTAGCCGAATACCGCGAGCAATGCGCCGCCCACCAGCGGCGCGCCGAGCAGCAGCAGGATCTCCATCAGTCCTCTTTCAGCTTTTCCATGTGCCGCACGTCGAGGCTGTCGAAGGTCTCGCGGATGTGGAAGAAGAAAATGCCGAAGATGAAGGTGCCCACCAGCACGTCGAGCGCGATGCCGAGCTCGACCACCATCGGCATGCCGTAAGTGGCGCTGGTGGCGGCGAAGAGCAGCCCGTTCTCCATCGCGAGGAACCCGATCACCACCGACACCGCCTTGCGGCGCGTGATCATCATCAGGAACGCGAGCAGCACGCAGGCCGTGGCGATGCCGAGGGTGGAGCGCGTGACGGCGCCCGCCATCGCGGAGATCGGCTGCGCGAGGTTGAAAGCGAAGATCACGAGCGCGATCCCGATCAGCATGATGGTCGGGATGTTGATCAGGGTCTCCACGTCCCAGCGGACGTTCAGGCGGTGGATCAGCCGGTAGAGGATCCACGGCAGCACGATCACCTTGAGCAGCGCGGTCAGCACGCCCGAGAAGTAAAGATCGCCCTGCCCGGTGCTGTACGCAACGACGAAGGTCGAAGCCGACAGCACCACGCCCTGCCATGCGTACAGCTCGATCAGCGACAGGATGCGCCGCTGAGAAAGCATGGCAAAGGCGATCAACAGCAAGATCGCCGCCAGAACGTTGATGAGCTGCCCGCTCAGGCTCATGGATTCAAACTCTCACCGCGGAGGACGCGGAGGAAATCTTCATATGGGCTGGGCCTTTTGCCTGGTGCACTTTTCGCTCTGTCGCTCTCTGTCGCTATTGATGCAATCGGTATCCTTATCCTCATTTCCGTCTCGGCGTTCCTCTGCGTCCTCTGCGTCCTCGGCGTCCTCTGCGGTTGGAGGTTGTCTTAAACCTCGAAGACGTACTGCAGCAGCAGGCCCAGGGTGGCCAGCATGAACGCGGTGGCGACGAATTCCGGCACGCGGAAGATGCGCATCTTGGCGCTCACCGCCTCCAGCAGCGCGAGCCCCGCGCCGGCGACGACGAGCTTCGCGACGACGGCCACGATCGCGAGCGGCAGCGCGCCCCAGTCGCCGGCCTCCGCAATGCCCCACGGCAGGAAAAAGGCAATGCCGATGGCAAAGTAGGCGAAGAGCTTGATCGCGGAGGCCCACTCGATCAGCGCGAGGTGGCGCGCGGAATACTCGAGAATCAGCGCCTCGTGCACCATGGTGAGCTCGAGATGGGTAGCCGGGTTGTCCACGGGGATGCGCGCGTTTTCCGCGAGCAGTACCATCAGGAACGCCACCGCGGCGAAAGCCAGGCTCGGGTAGAGCCCGAACTCGCGGCGGGCGAGCGTCTCGACGATAGTGGTGAGCGAGGTGGACTGGCTGATCAGCGACAGGTTGAAGAAGACGATCAGCAGCGCCGGCTCGGCGAGGGCGCCGATCAGCATTTCGCGCCGCGCGCCCAGCGTGCCGAATGCCGTACCGACGTCCATCGCCGCGAGCGAGATGAATACCCGCGCCACGGCGAAGATGCCGACCAGCGCGATCACGTCGGCGGCCGTGGCGAACGGGAGGTCGGTCGCGAGCACCGGCACAATGGCGGCCGCGAGCCACATGCACCCGAAGATCACGTAGGGCGCGAAGCGAAACACCCAGGAGGTGTTCTCCGCCAGCGCCGCGTCCTTGTGGAAAAGCTTGCGCAGCATCCGGTACGGCTGCAGCAGGCTCGGCGCGCTCCGGTTCTGCAGCCACGCCCGGCAGGCGTTCACCCAGCCGACGAGCAGCGGCGCCGCCGCCACCACCAGCAGCGACTGCACCAGCTGATACAGGGCGCCGGCGGCGGTCATCGCACGAATGCCAGCAGAAAGAGGATGGTGACGAAGCTGTACATCAGGTAAACCGAGATGCGACCGACCTGGATGTAACCGATCAGGCGCGAGCAGAACACCGTGGCGCGCGCGATCGGGTGGTAGAGCCAGTCCCAGGAGCGGTCACGCACCTCGGCCGAATAGCGCGGCGCGCGGTCGAACGGGTCGGGGCGGTGCACCTCGACCTCATAGACCGGCGAGAAGATCTGACGGATCGGCTGCGCGAAGCCCTCGGCGGTGTCCTGCATGCGCGCGTTCGAGCCCGGGAAACCGCAGCTCCACGCCGGCGTGCGGCGCAGCCGCCCGTGATAGAACGCGCGCACCAGCCAGAACGCGAGCAGCACCACCGCGACGATCACCACGAGGAAGATCAGGGGACTGTAGCTCGCGCGCTCCGGCGCCACCGGCGTGAGCCACAGCCACTGCGGCGCGGCGCCGGTGAACCCGAGGCTGTTGTTGAGCAGGTCGCGCGCGATCGGGTCCATGATCTCGATCACCCACACCGGTGCGAGCCCCAGCACCACGCACAGTGCCCCGAGCCACGCCATGCCGAGGCGCTCCCAGCCGCCGACCTCGTGCCCGCGGCCGGCTTCCGCGCTCCGCGGCTGGCCGAGGAACGCCACCCCGAACACCTTCACGAAGCACAGGGCGGTGAGCGCGCCGGCGAGCGCGAGCGCCGCGGCGGCGAGCGGTATGATCGAGCGCAGCACCCCCTGCTCCAGCGCCGGGGACAGCAGCGCGGCCTGGAACGTAAGCCACTCGGAGACGAAGCCGTTCAGGGGCGGCAGCGCCGAGATCGCCAGGGCGCCCAGCAGGAACAGAAACGCGGTGTGCGGCATGACGCGGATCAGCCCGCCCATGCGCCCGAGGTCGCGCAGTCCGGACCCGTGCAGCACCGCGCCCGCGCCGAGAAACAGCAGCCCCTTGAACACGGCGTGATTGAGCGTGTGGTAGAGGGCGGCGATCAGCCCCAGCACCGCGAGCACCGGCTGGCCCGTCCCCACGTAGATCATGGAGAGCCCCAACCCGATCAGGATGATGCCGATGTTCTCCACGGAGTGATAGGCGAGCAGGCGCTTCAGATCGTGCTGCATCAGCGCGAACAGCACGCCGAAGAGCGTGGTGACGACCGCGATCACCAGCACGATCAGCCCCCACTCCCAGCGCACCCCGGGCAGCAGGTCGTAGGTGACGCGGATCAGGCCGTAGATCGCGGTCTTGAGCATCACGCCGCTCATCAGGGCGGACACCGGTGAAGGCGCGGCCGGATGGGCTTCCGGCAGCCACACGTGCAGCGGCACGATGCCGGCCTTGGCGCCGAATCCGATCAGCGCGAGCAGGAACGCGACCGTGGCCCAGCCGCCGGAGAGCTGCGCATTGCGCATCGCATCGAAAGTGTAGCCTCCCGTGCTCGCGAGAACGCCGAAGCTGAGCAGGATCGCGATCGCGCCCACGTGAGCGATCAGCATGTAGATGAAGCCCGCCTTGCGGATCTCCGGATCGCGGTGCTCGGTGGTGACGAGGAAGCTCGAGGAGAGCGCCATCGTCTCCCACGCCACCATGAAGAAATAGGCGTCGTCGGCGATCAGCACCAGCGCCATGCTGGCGAGAAATACGTGGTACTGCAGGCAGGTGATCCCGGCCGAGCCGTCTTTCACCGCGGCGAAATAGCCGGCGGCATAGCAGGAGACGCCCGCCGCGGTCGCGCCGAGCAGGAACAGGAAGAACGCCGACAGCGCGTCGAGCCGGACGTGAAACGGCAGGTCGGGCAGGCCGAGTGGCAGGACGATCTGCGTGGCAGGCAGGCCGATCGCCGCGAGCGCCACTGCCGCCAGCGCGATGCCGCCGGCGGCGCCGAGCGGGAAAAGCACCGCGCTCACGGCGCGCCCGCTGAAGGGCCGGATGATGCCAAGCGCCCCGACCGCGAGCCAGAACAACACGATGCCGATCACGATCTCGGCGTGGGGCATCGCGGGAAATGACATCTGTGTTATTGGCTCGCGGCCACATGCCGCAGCGCGGCATCAACCGTGTCAAAAACGCGTATTTTATGCGCCTTGCGGCCATGTGTGCAATTTCCGGGCGCCACCGCAAATGAAAAGGGCGGCTCGCGCCGCCATTTTTTCCATCCGTGAAAGAGCCGTTACGGCCGCAGGTAATTGGCGATGTACTGCAGCGCTCTCATCGCCTGGCCGTCCGTGTCGTTGATGTGGTACACCACCTTGTCTGGCCCGGCTTGCGGGCTTTCCGCAGCCGTCGCCGCTTTCAACGGCGGCCGAAGCAACGAGCAGCAACAACACCCTTCCCCGGCGCCGGATTGGCGTGAGGC
>DAIDBG010000020.1 GCA_027310225.1 bacterium
CCTGTGGTCGGGCAACGCCGGCATGGTCGCGTCGGGGGAGCCGATTGTCTTCGATCCCGCGGTCTATTACGGCGACCGCGAAGCTGATCTCGCCATGACCGAGCTCTTCGGCGGCTTCACGCCATCGTTCTACGACGCCTACCGGGTGGAATACCCGCTCGACGCGGGCTACGAGACGCGCAAGCACCTCTACAACCTCTACCACGTGCTCAACCACCTCAATCTCTTCGGCGGCGGCTACGGCTCAAAGGCGGAGCGCATGATCGAGCAGCTGCTCGCGCAGGCGTAAGTAAACCTCACACCGCGGAGGACGTAGAGGAAGAACACGAATGACAATTGAACCGCCGAGACGCCGAGAGAAACAGGAGCGACAATCGGTCTCTTGCTGCTCTCCCCATTTCTGTGGTTCGGCTGTTATTGTCGTCTTCCTCCGCGTCCCCCGCGTCCTCCCCGTTAGAGGCCGCGCCTCTAACGGGGTCCTCTGCGGTTAGCGGTCAAGGTTTGGCGGGCGGAGCAGTGCTCGCGCGCACCACCAGCTCCACCGGCAGCTCGGTGCGGCTCTCCACCGGCCTTCCCGCGAGCCGCGCGAGCAGGTGTTGCGCCGCGTAGCTGCCGAGCTCGGCGGTGGGGAAGTGCACCGTCGTCAGCGCCGGCGTGACCACCGCGGCCATCTCCAGATCGTCGAACCCGGTCACCGAGACCTCGCGCGGCACTTCGATGCCGCGGGCGCGGCACTCGGCGAGCGCGCCGATGGCGAGCACGTCATTGCCGCAGATCACCGCAGTGGGCGCCGGCGCGCCGCCGAGCACGTTGCGCAGGCCCTCCCGTCCGGCCGACAGCGTGTAGGGCTTTTCCACCACCCGCTCGGGACGCAGGACGATGCCGCGCGCGGCGAGTGCCTCGCGCACGCCTTCGAGCCGCTCGCGGGCGCGCTCGTTGGCCTGCGTGATGCCGCCGATCATCGCGAATTCGCGGTGGCCGAGGTCAAGCAGGTGGTGCGCGACGCGGATCGCCGCCGCGCGGTTGTCGAAGCCGACGCACGGATGCCGCCCGCTCGCGTCGAGCGCCCAGGTGAGCACGTAGGGCAGCTGGTGCGTCTCGATCATGTGAAACACGCTCGCCTCGTGGCTCATGCCGAGCAGCACCAGGCCGTCCACCCCCCGCTCGATGAGCGCTTGCGTCATGCGCGCCTCGGTGCGCACATCGTACTCGTGGCAGGCGAGCACCAGCGTATAGCCCGCCTCATCGAGCGTCTTCTGCAGCGCGTGCGTGGTATTGGCGAAAATCGCGTTGTCGAGCGTCGGAATCACCGCCCCCACGGTGCGCGTGCGGCGCGAGGCGAGCGCCCGCGCCGCCCCGTGCGCGACGTAGCCCAGCGTCTGCACCGCCTGCCGGATACGTGCGGCGGTCGAAGGCTTGACCTTTTCCGGCTGTGTGAGCGCGCGCGATACCGTGGCCGTGGATACCCGCGCGAGCCGCGCCACGTCCGCGAGCTTGGCGGTCTTGCGGCCCGAGCCCCGATTCACGCCCAAACGACCCCCGTTAGCGCTCACTTACCAAAAAAGCCGGCCTGCGGCCGGCTTTTTTTACTATCCCGATCAAGTAACTATCAACGGTACTGTTTTGCGCTGTAGCGACGGTACTTGGGCAGCAGCCGGCGCGGCGGGCGGAAGGCGTCGCGGCGGAACGGCTCGCCCAGCTCCTGGGTGAGCATGATCTCGACCACCGCGGGCTTGCCGGACTTGAGCGCGGCCCTGAGCGCGTCGGCCACCTCGTCCTCGTGCTCCACGCGGTAGCCCTCGGCCCCCATCACGCGCGCGATCTCCGAGAAATCCGGGTTGTTGAGATTGGTGCCGACGAAGCGGTTGTCGAAATAATCGATCTGGTTCTTCTTCTCGGCGCCCCACTGGCCGTTGTTGAACACCACCGCCACCGCCGGGATCTTCTCCTTTACCGCCGTCATGACCTCGGCGAGGCTCATGCCCCAGGCGCCGTCGCCGACGTAGGCGATCGCGGGCCGGTCAGGGCACGCCACCTTCGCGCCGAGCGCGGTCGGCCAGGCATAGCCGCAATTGCCCCAGCTCATCGCGGCGAGAAACGACAGTGGCTGCTCGAAGCGCAGATAGCTGTTTGCGACCGAGCACACGTTGCCGATGTCGGTGGAAACCATCGCGTTACGCGGCAGCGCCTTTGCGAGCTGGGCAAGCGCGCGGCGCGGCCCGATCTGCCCCTTCTTGTTGGGCGAAGGCCAGTTGGCGAGCTCGGCCGTCCACGCTTCCTTCTCGCGCTGCACTTCCACGAGCCGCGCCTTGTCGGGCTTGCGGGCGCCGCGTGCCTTGAGGCGCTTCAACAATTCCTGCGCCGCGAGCTTCGCATCGCCGCAGATCGCGAGCGAGACCTTCCTGACCAGCCCGAGCGTGCGGTGATCGGCGTCGATCTGGATGATCTTCGCCTCCTTCGGCCAGTAATCGAGCCCGTGCTGCGGCAGCGTGCCGAACGGTCCGAGGCGCGTGCCGAGCGCGAGCACCACGTCGGCGCGCGCGATGATCCGCATCGCCGCCTTCGAGCCCTGGTAGCCGAGCGGCCCGCACGAAAGCGGGTGGCTCGCTGGGAACGAATCGTTGTGCAGGTAGGTGTTTACGACCGGGGCGGTGAGATGGCCGGCGAGCGCCTTGACCTCGTCTATGCCGTCAGACATCACCACGCCGCCGCCCGCCATGATGACCGGGAACTTCGCGTCGGCCAGCATCTTCGCCGCCTTGTCGAGCGCGTTCAATCCGCCCGCCGCACGCTCGATGACGAGCGGGGGCAGGATCTCGTAATCGCCTTCGCCGTAGAAGTAGTCGCGCGGGATGTTGACCTGCACCGGCCCGCGCTCGTGCAGCGCGATGGTGAACGCCCGATGCATCAGTTCCGCCATGCGCAAGGGGGAATTCACGTGCACCTGCCATCTGGTGATCTTGGAGAAGATCGGCATCTGCTCGGTCTCCTGGAACCCGCCGTGGCCCGCCGTCAGGCTGCCCGATTCGGGCGTCACCACCACCATGGGCGTGTGCGCCCAGTAGGCCGCGGCGACGGCCGTCACGAAATTGGTGATGCCGGGGCCGTTCTGCGCGATGCATACCGTTGGCCGGTTGGTGACGCGGCCGTAGCCGTCCGCCATGTGCGCGGCATTCTGCTCGTGCGCCACGCTGTAGAGGCGGATCCCGGCGCCCGGGAAGAGATCGAGCGCATCCATGTAGGCCGAGCCGACGATACCGAACGCATCTTTCACTTTGTGCGCGACCAGGGTCTCGATGAACGCCTCGGATGACGTCATGCGCACTTTGCCGCTCGCGGGCTTGGCACCGGTGGCAAGGCTCTTCGCTTCGGACATGATGTTCATGGGGGTCTCCTTTCAAGGACAGGGCAGGTTGCCCGCAGGCGGTCGCAGATGGGGCGGATTATACTCCGCACCGCTACTAATGAAAACGCTTTCATTTTTAGATTCAACCAGATGACGCAGGATCGCTCGGCAGAAGCTCTTCTGGGTCGCGCCGTTGAAATCAGCATTGCACGGCACCCCACATTCACGGCCAGCCTTGATAACCGCCTCTATCGGGAGATGCCGCTCGCGGATGTCGGGACAGGCTGATAGGCCATGGGGATCGCGGCACTTGCTTCCGCTGAGGGAGCATTGCAAACGCTTGCACCATTGTCTAGGATGGGATGGCATGCTTCGCCACCCGAACCGCCCCCTCGTGGTGTCGAGGCGATGCGGTGGCGGGCTCGGTGCCACGGGCGACGGTGTAAGTTCACACAAATGAGGAGGGACCATGAGACGCAACTGGCGGTTGACGTGGGCGGTTGGTGCCCTGAGCTTGGTGTTGTTCTTGGCGTCAGGCGCGCACGCCCAGCAGTTCAAGGCCCGCATGCAGACGGCGGTGCCGACTTCGAGCATTTACTTCGAGTTGCTCAAGAAGTTCAGCGACCGGATCGACAAGATGACGGCGGGACGGCTGAAGATCGATGTGCTGCCGGACGGCGCAGTCGTGCCCGCATTCGAGATTCTGGATGCGGTGGACAAGGGAGTCGTCGAAGCGGGTTACGCGTGGACGCACTACTGGTCCGGCAAGAACCCTGCGGCGGGCTTGTTCAGCAACCCGATGGCGGGTGCCGGAGTGGGGCTCGACCAGTTATCGCATGTGGCCTGGATCTTCGAGGGCGGCGGCTACCAGCTTTACCGCAGGTTCTACTCCGACATCCTGAAAGTCAACGTCGAGCCGCTGTTCGTGCAGCCGATGGGGCCCGATCCGCTCGGGTGGTTCAAGCGGCCGATCAAGGACGTCGCGGACTTCAAGAAACTCAAGTACCGCTCCCCGCCCGGGCTCGCC
>DAIDBG010000023.1 GCA_027310225.1 bacterium
AATCCCGAGCGCGGGCTGGCGCGCATGTATACCAACCTGACCGAGGTCCCCCCCGAATGGCTGGCGGCTCTACGCGATGCCGGTTATCGCCTGGTCACGCACCGCCAGCTCTTGTCTGCCTACGTCAACACACCCACGCTGCCGCAATCGTTCCTCGATGCGCTGAATGCCGGCGCCGCCCGGCACCGCGCGGCCGGGACCAAGATGGTGATGCAGTTCAGCTACGACAACGCGGGCGGCGGGCCGGAGCCGGCATTGACCACCATTCTCGGTCACATCGCGCAGCTCAAGCCCTTCTTCACCGCCAACGCGGACGTGATCGCAGCCGTGCACGGCGGCTTTCTCGGCACCTACGGAGAATGGGCCTTCTCGACCGAGCCGAGCGTGGGCAACCCCACGCCCACCGCGGCGGCGCGCGCGGCGGTGCGCGATGCGCTGCTCGCCGCCGTGGACCCGAGCACCCCGATCGCCTGGAGGACGCTCGATGACCTGTCAACCTGGTTTCCGACGCCGCTCACTGCCGCGCAGGCCTTTACCGGCACGCCCCAGGCCCGCTCCGGCGTCCACAACGACTGCTTCCTCTCCAACAAGGACGACTCGGGAACGTACTGGAAGAACGACGGGGGCACCTATGGAAGAACGCCGGACACGAACCGCCTCCGCGCCTACCACGCGCAGGCCTCCGAGTTCACCACGACCGGCGGGGAGAACTGCGGCAGTATTGACCAGAATTCATATACGGGTTGTGCCGAGGTCCTTACTGACGGCCGTCTCTACCGTTGGCGCTACCTGCGCGATGACTGGGGCACCGCATTTCATGACGGCTGGAAAGCCCAGGGCTGCTATCCCGAGATCAAGCGCTCCCTCGGCTATCGCTTCCAGCTCGACGCGATTGCCCATCCCCCCGGCGTGGCCCCCGGCGCGACGCTCAACGTGGAGGTGGATCTGCGCAACGTGGGCTGGGCGCGCATCCTGAGCGCGCGCCGGCTGGTGGTCATCCTGCGTAACCGCGTCAGCGGGGCCCTGATCACGGGCGGCGCCGGGGACCTGCGGCTCGTTCCGTCCCAGGGCAGCGCCTCGACCCGGATCGTGGTGCCGGTGGCCATACCGCCTGATGCTGCTTTCGGCGACTACGACGTGTATCTGAGCATGCCCGACATCTGGCCGGGCACGCGGGACAAGGCCGATTTCGCGGTGCGCTTCGCCAACGCGGATGACCCGGCGAAGGGTCAGGCGTGGGAAGCGACCAACTTCCGGTTCAAGACGGGGACGACGATGACGGTGGGCTACTGACGACGTTAGCGCGAGCAATTCCAAGCCGGGCCGGGGGACCGCCGCCCATTGGGGGCGGTCCCCGGTGCGCCTTTTTGTGATGGACGCTGCCGCCGAAGCTGGAGGACGGGGCCATGCAACGATTGATCGGGTGTAACAAAGGAGAAGTACGCTATGCGGCGTCGGCGCAGGACGCTGCCTACGGATGGCTCGCGCATAGTCCGATTGGCGCATCAGACCAAATAGGGATCTAAACATGATTGCAGTACACGTACAGGATGGAGGAAAGCGCCCGCGTCTCCTGTCCAGGTGCGCCTGCAAGCCGGTCGGTTGCCGCCGTGGCGTGCATCGCAACCGCGGCGCTGCTCCTCGCCGCGGGTTTGCCACTGTTCGCCCAGGCCCAGACCTGCGTGCCGGACACGACGCCGGACTGGATGACATCGGTCCCGCTGGCCCAGTCCTCGGCGCAGGTCTGGCCCGCCGATTGCGCCACCGTGCAGCAGAGCCCGCCGGATTTCAGCTGGCCGGACCTCAGTGCCGACGCGCAATATCAGGTCACGCTCACCTATCCGGATGGTCAGGCAAAGACCTTGGCGGCGCCGCAAAACTGGATCAACTGGGATGAAGTACTTCCCGCAGGAAGCTACCTCTGGCAGGTGCAAGTGACCAACGCGAACGGCACCCAAACGAGTCTCGCGCGCCGCTTTACGGTGAGCGCGGGCGCCGCCCCTTTCCTCGTGCCTGCCTGGAACACGCTGTTCGATCGGGCCGCGGCCAAGGCGCACCCGCGCGCGCTCCCCGACGCCGCGACCGCGCAGGCGATGATCAGCCAGCGGCAGGCCGACTTGCAGGGGCTATACGCACTGGTGGACGCGCAGCTCACGGTGCCGCTCGAGCCCGAGCCCGTGGCAGGCACGACGGCCTCGATCCTGGCGCAGACCGAGGCGGAGTCCTCCCGCACGCTGAACGCCGCGCTCGCCTGGCTCGCCACCGGCAGGGAGGATTACCTGGCCGAGGCGTTGCGCCGCGCGCTCAACCTCGCCGCCTGGGACCCGCGCGGCAGCACGGCCTATGCGACACTGGACCAGGCTTCGCGCGGAATCGTCTCCACGCTCGCGCTCGCATACGACTGGCTGTTTTCACGGCTGGATCCGCTTCAACGGGATCTCCTGCGCGCCGCGATCCTCGCTCGCGGCACCGACCTCTACAACGACCTCATCGCCGGCCGGGCGCGCATCGCGGTCCATCCCTATGACTCCCACCGCAACGTCACGCTGACGGTGCTGGCCGCGCTGTCCACGCTGCTCGCCGGCGACCTGCCGGAGGCCGAGACCTGGCTGCGCGACGCGCTGCCGCTGGCCCTGCACTGGACCAGCCCGTGGGGCGGCGAGGACGGTGGCTTCGGCAACGGCAGCGCCTATGCAACCTGGACCACCGGCCAGCTGCTGCTCGCGTGGTACAGCCTGCGCTGGACGGTCGGGGTGGACGTCGCGCAGAAGGCGTGGACGCGCAACTATGCGCGTTATCTCGCCTACTTCCTGCCGCCGGGGACGCCGGTCGGGGCCTTCGGCGACGGCGCCGAGCAGAATTTGCAGGAAAACTGGGCGCGCTTCGGCACCGCCTACACGTTGTTCGCCCCCAGCCCGCTCGGGCGCTGGTACGCCTCGCAGTTGACCGGCGGGGATCCGACGCGCCTCGAGTTGTTACTGGCCCCGCCCGCCGATTCCAGCCCGGCACCTTATCCCGACGGCACGCCCGACGGCGAGTTCTTCCCGTCGATCGGCTGGGCGGGGATGCACAGCCGCCTGTCCGACCCCGCGCGCGTCTCGGTCTATTTCAAGAGCAGCTCCTATGGCTCCTTCAACCACAGCCACGCCGACCAGAACAGCTTCGCCGTCAATGCCGGCGGCCGCGCGCTCGCGATCGATTCCGGTTATTACGACGACTACGACACGCCGCACTGGCGGCAATGGTACAAGCAGACGCGCGCGCACAACGCGATCACCTTCGACGGCGGCCAGGGCCAGGTCGTGTTCGAGGAAAGCGGCCAGCTCGGTCCCGGCCTCATCACTGATTTCGAGCATCGGTCCGAATACGATGTCGTCACGGGCGACGCCACGGCGGCCTACGGCGGCGCGCTCACCGAAGCCCGGCGCTCCCTCGTGTACCTGCGCCCGAATCTGGTCGTCGTGTACGACCGCCTCGCCTCCGCCACGCCGCGCCAGTGGGAGTGGAACATCCACGCGTTGAACGCCATGACCGTCATGTCCGACCAGCGCATCTCCATCCAGAACGAATCGCAGAGCCTGTGCGTGGACATGCTCGGCGGCCCCCCGGTGCGCTTCGCGCAGACCGACCTCTTCACCGCGGATCCCATAAATGACGCTCCGCGGCAGTGGCACGGGGTGTTCAGCACCGTGGAACCGCTCGGCGCCGCGGAATTCGTCGCGCTGCTCAATGTGGGATGCCAGGTGACCACGGCGAGTGCCAGCAAGACGGACGGCGTGTGGACCGTTCCGGTGGGCGACAGGACGGTTACGATCGCGCCCGACGGCAGCATCGCCGTCTCGACCGACTCGACCCCGCCGACCGTGAGCATCACGTCTCCCGCGCCGGGGGCCACCGTTTCCGGCACGATCACCATCGAGGCCGGCGCCTCGGACAACGTCGCGGTCGCGGGCGTTCAGTTCCAGTACAACGGCATCAACATCGGCGCTGAGGACGCTACCTCTCCCTACTCCATCACGGGCAACACGACCACCGTCCCGAACGGCTCGTACACCCTCACCGCGGTCGCGCGCGACGCCGCGGGCAATCAGACCATTTCGGCCCCGGTCACCATCACGGTGTCCAACCCCTGATGGCATCGCGCATCCCGCATCCCGCATCCCGCATCGTGCGTCGCGCCCTGCCGCGATGCGATGGCGGTTTCACGCTGCTCGAGCTGTTGGTCGTGATCGTGATCATCGGCCTGCTCGCGGGCTACGTGGCGCCGCGCTATTTCTCCCAGGTGGGGAAATCCGAGGTGCAGGTCGCGCGGGCGCAGATAGACGCGCTGGAAAAGGCCCTCGACCAGTACCGGCTCGACACGCGCCGCCTGCCCACCGCCGAGCAGGGCCTGGAAGTGCTGACGGCAAGACCCGCCAACGAGCCGAACTGGAGCGGGCCGTACCTGAAGAAGGCCGTGCCCAACGATCCGTGGGGCCGCCCCTACGTCTATCGGGTGCCCGGGCAGAAGGGCGACTACGATCTCCTGTCCTACGGCCGCGACGGCAAGCCCGGCGGCACGGGCGAAGATGCCGATATCGGGAACTGGTAGGAGTTTGTCGGCCTCAGCGCAGACAAACTCCTTATCAGAAAGGGCGTTGGAACACTTGCAAAAGAGGGGCTTGCCAATTTGCGATATCAGGTGAATGCAGTGGACGCCCGGCGGCAGATCGTGGCGCTCGATCTGGACGCGGCGAACGAGTCGGGTGCGATGGAAGCCGCGCGCCGGCTGGGGCTCACCGTGCTCTCGCTGCGCCCGCGCGGGCTCGCCCTTCCCGCCCTCGCCCGGCGCGCGGCCGCGTTCCCGACCACGCTGTTCTCGATCGAGCTGATGGCGCTGCTCGAAGCCGGCCTCAACCTGGTCGAAGCGCTGCAGACGTTGAGCGAGAAAGAGAGCCACAGCGACCGGCAGATCGTGCTCTCCGGCATGCTCGCCGCGATCCACCGTGGCGAGTCGTTCTCCCAGGCGGTGAGCCACTTCCCGCAGCACTTCCCGCCCCTCTATGTCGCCACCCTCAAGGCAAGCGAGCGCACCGGCAACGTGCGCGAAGCTCTCTCGCGCTACATCGCGTACCGCGAGGCGCTCGACCGCGTGCGCAAGCGGGTCGTCTCCGCCCTCATCTACCCCGCGATACTCGTCGTGGTGGGCGCGCTGGTGCTGGCCTTCCTCATGTTCTACGTCGTGCCGCGATTCGCCCGGGTGTACGAGGACATCTCCGGCAACCTGCCTTTCTTCTCGGCGCTGCTGCTGTCGGCAGGCCGCGCCATCCAGCAGTATGGCTGGCTGATCGCGCTCGCCGGCGCGACCGCTGCTGCTCTCGGCGCCTGGGGCGCATTCCAGGCCCCCGTGCGCGCGTGGGTCGGCCAGCGCCTGTGGCGGATTCCCGGCTTGGGCGCCCGCATGAAGACCTACCAGCTGGCGCGTCTCTATCGCACGATCGGGATGCTGCTGCGCGCCGGCATTCCGCTGGTACAGGCGCTTGACATGGGGCGCGACCTGCTCTCGGCGCACCTGCGGCCGCAGCTCGTGCGCGCCCGCAAGCTGATCGAGGAAGGCCAGTCCCTGTCGGCGGCGTTCGGCGCCACGGACCTGGCGACCCCGGTGGCGGCGCGAATGATGGCCGTCGGCGAGCGCAGCGGCGAGATGGGCGAGATGATGGAACAGATCGCCCGCTTCCACGACGAGGAGACCGCGCGCTTCATCGACTGGTTCACGCGGGCCTTCGAGCCCCTGCTGATGGCGGTCCTCGGCGTCGCCGTGGGGCTGGTCGTGGTGCTCATGTACATGCCGATCTTCGAGCTCGCCGGGAGCATCCAGTGAACCGCCTGCCCGCCGCCGCCGTCGCGATCTCGCCCGAGGACCTGCAATGGGCCCGCAGCGAAAGCGCGCGGCGGCCGGAACGCTTCATCGAGCTGCTGGAAGAGCGCCTCGCGTGCGGGCCGCAGGACTTCGTCGCGCGGCTGTCCGCGACGCTGCGCATGCCCGGCATCACGCTCCAGGAGATGCTCGGCGAGGCGCCGGCGTTCGACCTCATCCCGTACGCGGAGGCCTCCCGCCGCGGCTGCGTCGCGCTGCGCGCGGCCGACGGCGCGGCGTCGGTCGTGCTCGGCGACCCGTACGACCTCGATACCCAGGACTGGGCCGAGGAGCGGATGCCCGCGCCGTTCCAGTACCGCCTCGCGCACCGGCTGGACGTGATCGCCTACCTGACGCAGCACGAGGCGCACCTGCGCGCGCTCGACGGCATCGCCGCGGGCATCCGCAATGGCGAGCGCAGCCGCGAGGAAGCCGAGGAAATCTCCTTCGAGACGATCAGCGAGACCGGCAGCACCGTCGTCAGGCTCGTCAATTCCACGATCTACGACGCGCTCAAGACCGGGGCGAGCGACATCCACCTCGAGGCGACCGCTACCGGCCTCTCGGTCAAGTACCGCATCGACGGCGTGCTCACCGCGGCCGAAGCGATACCCGGCGTCGAGTTCGCCGAGCAGGTGATCTCGCGCATCAAGGTGATGTCGGAGCTCGACATCGCCGAGCGCCGGGTCCCGCAGGACGGCCGCTTCAAGGCGCGCCGGAGCGGCCGCGAGATCGACTTCCGCGTGTCGATCATGCCGAGCGTGTTCGGCGAGGACGCGGTGCTGCGCATCCTCGACAAGCAGACCCTGTCCGACCAGCTGCACGGCCTCACGCTCGACCAGCTCGGCTTCGGCACCGAACTCATCCGGCGGCTGCGGCGCCTGTCGAGCGAGCCGCACGGCATGCTGCTGGTGACGGGCCCGACCGGCAGTGGCAAGACGACCACGCTCTACGCGGTCATCACCGAAATCAACAAGGGCCTCGACAAGATCATCACCATCGAGGACCCGGTCGAATACCAACTCCCCGGCGTGCTGCAGATCCCCGTGAACGAGCAGAAGGGGCTCACCTTCGCGCGCGGGCTGCGCTCCATACTGCGCCATGATCCCGACCGCATCATGGTGGGCGAGATCCGCGACCCGGAAACCGCCGAGATCGCGGTCCAGTCGGCCCTCACCGGGCACCTCGTCTACACCACCGTGCACGCGAACAGCGCGCTCGACGTTCTCGGGCGGTTCATTCATATGGGCGTGGACACCTACAACTTCGTCTCCGCCCTCAACGCGGTGCTCGCCCAGCGGCTGCTGCGTCTCATCTGCCGCGATTGCGCGACCGAGGAGCGGCCCGACGGGGCCACGCTCGCGGAATCCCGGATCGAGGCGGCCGACGCGGCGGGCTATCGCTTCATGCGCGGCCGCGGCTGCGCCCGCTGCCGCGGCACCGGATACCGGGGTCGCGTGGCGATCGGCGAGCTGCTCGTGATGAACGACGAGCTGCGCGAGCTCATCGTCGCGCGCGAGCCCGCGCGCAAGCTCAAGGAGTTTGCGCGCGCTTCCGGCACCGTGCCGCTGCGCGAATCCGCGCTGGCGCTTGCCCGCAGCGGCGCCACCACGCTCGAGGAGGTCAACCGTGTCACTTTTGTCGCGTGACCGCCTGCGCATCGGCCTCGCCCCGGACCGGCTGGTCCTCGTCGGCTACCGGCGCGGCCTGCGCCTGCGGATCGTGCGCAGGGAGATCATTCCCGTGCCGCCGCATGACCCGCCGCACTGGCAGGCCGCCGTCGAGGCCCTGCCCGCCGCGCGGGCGCACGCCGGCCGCGGCAAGCCGGAGGCCACGGTCATCCTGTCGAACCACTTCGTGCGCTACGCCCTGCTGCCCTGGAACGCCGCCCTGAAGACGGACGCCGAGTGGATCGCCCTCGCCCGCCACCGGCTCGAAGCCGCGCACGGACCGGCGGTCGGGAGCTGGGCGCTGCAGATCTGCGAGACGGCCTCGCGCGGCGCGCGCGTCGCCAGCGCAACGGACGGCGCTCTGCTCGACGCGCTGGCGACCAGGCTCGCCGAGGGCGGCGCCCGTCTGGTGTCCGTGCAACCCTATCTCATGAGCGTGTTCAACCGCATCCGGGCGAAGATCGGCAACGAGTCATGCTGGCTCGTGATCGCGGAGCCCGGGCGCATGATCCTGGCGCTCATCGAGGACGGCGCATGGCGCGCCCTGCGCAGCCGCCGGGTCGGCGATTCCTGGCAGGCCGCGCTGCCCGACCTTCTCGAGCGCGAGAGCGCGGTGCTCGCCCTCGAGCGGCCGTGCCTGCGGGCGGTCGTCCATACGCCGGAAGCGTTCAACGCCAACCTGTATGACGCGCTCCAGGCGCGCGATCTGACGCTCGCCGCCGGCGCGGCGTTGAGCGACCGCCGCCTGGCAATGGTTCTGGGGTGACCCGATCGATGCGACGGCTCGAGCTGGATTTTCGCAAGACGCGCCCGGCATCGCCCTGGGCCGGATGGCTCCTGCTCGCGCTCGCGCTCGGTTTCACAGCAGATCTCGGCGTGTCGTACTTCGGCGCGCGGGAATCTGCTGCCCGGAAGGAAACACGCCTTGCCCGGATCGGCCAGCCGACCCCTGGCGCCAAAACCCCCGCGGTGGTGGCCCGCGACGTCTCCCCCGAGGAGATCGCCTTCGCCCGCGAAACCATCCGGCGGCTGTCGGTGCCCTGGGACGATCTGTTCGGCGCGCTGGAGTCCACGCTGACCGACAAGGTCGCGCTGCTCGCGATCGAGCCCGACCCCAGGACCGGAACCGTGGTGATCTCCGGTGACGGCCGGGACTACGTGTCCACGCTCGACTATGTCTCGAAGCTGGGGCGCAGCAGCGTTCTCGCCGATGCCTATCTCGTGAAGCACGAATTGCGTGCGAACGAGCCCCAGCAGCCGGTTGCGTTTTCCATTTCGGCTTCGTGGAAGGAGGCCAGGTGATCATCCCGGGAGCGCTGCGCCGGATGGGCGACGAGCTGGGCCCCGCCGGCCAGTTGGCGATCGTACTGCTCGCCGCGGGCGCGTTCTTCCTGTTTTTCGAATTGAAGCCGCTCGAAGCGCGCAACGAGCAGCTCGACCAGCAGCTTGCGCGCAGCGCGCGGCGGGATGCGGTGCCTGGGCGCGCCCGCCCGGGCGACACCACGCCGGCCGCCAAGGTCGCGGATTTCTACCGTTTCTTCGAGACCGGGGAGCAGGCTCCCGCCCAGCTCAACCGGATCTACTCGATCGGCAAAGAGGCGGGCGTTGAGCTGCGCGCGGCGGATTACCGCATGCGGCCGACCGGGACCCCGATCGAGCGCTACGAGATCGTCCTGCCGGTCACCGGCGGCTACGCGCAGATCCGCGCCTTCCTCAAGAAGGCCCTCGCCGAGATCCCGGTGCTCGCGCTCGACCAGGTCAATTTCAAGAGGGCGCGTGCGGACGACCCGCTGGTGCAGGCCGACGTGCGGCTCACGCTCTATCTCATGCGGCCATGAAATCGCTGCTGACCCGGGATATTTCGCCGCGGGCCGCCCTGGCCGTCGTGGCGCTGGTCCTGTTCGCCACGGTCGTGACCGGCCGCGAAGCCGCGACGCCGCCGCCGGCCGAGCCGCGGCCCGCGCAGCGAGAGGCGGCGGCGGCTGAGACGGTCGCCGACCTGGATCTGGAGAAGCTCAAGCGCCCGCACAACGAGGAGGAGGCGATCGCCAACCTCTTCGCCCCGCACGAGGTCGCGCTGCCGGCTGCCGCCGTCGTTGGCAAGGCCGCTCCGCCGCCCGTGCCCACCGCCCCGCCGCTGCCCTTCCAGTACCTGGGCCGCGTCATCGACGGGGACCGGACGTCGGTTTTCCTCGCTCGCGGCGAGGACAGCTACAGCGCCGAGTCCGGGCAGACGATCGACGACCGGTACCGGATCGAGCAGATCACCGATACCGCGGTCACCTTCACCTATCTTCCCATGGGCAAGCGCCAGGTCCTCGCAGTGCCGGCAATCCAATAAGGAGTCCGCCATGGCGCGAGCCATACTGATCTTGATTGCCGCCCTCGCCCTCGCCGGCTGCGCCGGGCAGCAGGCTTTCGTCGAGGGCCGCAAGCTCGTCGAGTCCGGAAACGTCGAGGAGGGCCTCGCGCGGGTGCAGGAAGCCGCCAGGCTGGAGCCCGAAAACCGCGAATACCAGGTCTACTATCTCCGCCAGCGCGACCTGGCGGTCCAGCGCGACATCGCACGGGCCGAAAACGCCCGCAGCTCCAATCTCTTCGACGAAGCGGAGAAGGCCTACCGGCGCGCGCTTGCGCTCGATCCCGCCAATGCGCGCGCCACCGCCGGCCTCGAGACCCTGCAGAGGGACCGCGGCCATCGCGCGCTGTTGCTGGCGGCCGAGGACCTGCTCAAGAAAGGGGACGCCGAGGCGGCCCGCGCCAAGGCGAAGGAGGTCCTGGCCGGGAACCCGGCCAACCGCGATGCTCTCGCCCTGGTGCGCCGGCTGGACGAGCGCAGCGCAAAGACTGCGGCCGAGATGCCCAGGCTTCCCGCCGCGCTGCGCCGGCCGGTGACGCTCGAATTTCGCGAAGCGCCCCTGCGCTCGGTGTTCGAGCTCATCTCGAGGTACAGCGGGCTCAATTTCATCTTCGATCGCGACGTCCGCCCCGACCTGCGCGCCACCGTGTTCGTGAAAGACACGACGATCGAGGACGTGATCCGGTTCGTGCTCGTCACCAACCAGCTCGACCGCAAGATCCTGAACGAGAACACACTGCTCATCTACCCCAACACGCCGGCCAAGAACCGCGACTACAAGGAGCTCGTGGTGAAGAGCTTCTACCTGGCCAACGCCGACGTGAAGCAGACTGCGAACATGATCCGGGCGCTGGTCAAGACGCGGGACCTGTACATCGACGAGAAGCTCAACCTGCTCGTGATCCGCGACACGCCCGAGGCGGTGCGCATGGCCGAGCGCCTGGTTGCCAACCAGGACCTCGGAGAGCCGGAGGTAATGCTCGAGGTCGAGGTGATGGAGGTCGCCACCACCTTGCTCAAGGAGATCGGCATCCAGTGGCCGAGCCAGTTGAGCGCCAGCTTGGTCGGCGGCGGCGGCACGCCCGGCACGTTTACGCTGCCCGAATGGCTCAATCGCGATGCGAACCTGGTCCGCCTGACCGTCAGCGACCCGCTCCTGATCCTCAACCTCAGGAAACAGGACGGCCGCACCAACGTCCTCGCCAATCCGCGCATCCGGGTGAAGAACAAGGAGAAGGCCAGGATCCACATCGGCGACAAGGTGCCGGTGATCACCACCGTCACCACGGCCACGGGATTCGCGGCGGAATCGGTCAACTATCTGGAGGTCGGCCTCAAGCTGGAGGTCGAGCCGACGGTGTTCCTGGAGAACGACGTCGGCATCAAGGTCGGGCTGGAAGTGAGCAACATCGCGCGCGAGATCCGCAGCGCCACCGGCACCGTCACCTACCAGGTCGGCACGCGCAACGCTACCACCACGCTGCGCCTGAAGGACGGCGAGACCCAGGTGCTCGCCGGGCTCATCAGCGACGAGGACCGCCGCACCGCAAACAAGGTGCCGGGGCTCGGCGACCTGCCCGTGATCGGCAGGCTGTTCGGCAGCACCAGCGACACGGCGAACAAGACCGAGATCGTGCTGCTCATCACGCCGCGCGTCATCCGCAATCTGGCGCGGCCCGAGGCTCGGCGCGAGGAGTTTTCGGCGGGAACCGAGGCCGCGATCGGGGCCGACCGCGGCCCCGGCGCGCCGGCCGTGAGCGCCGCGCCACCCCCCTACGTGCCGCCGGCGCCTCCTCCCTTCGTTCCGCCCTCCGCGCCGGTTCCGTTCACCCCGCCGGTTCCGTTCACCCCGCCGGCAGCGCCCGCTCCGGCGCCGGGCACACCCGCCCGCTAATCGTCCAAGAGCGCCCAACTCAATGAGCGAATGCGCCGGATTGCTTGCACTCTCCCCTGCCCGAGGAGGGGTGCCCGCCTCAGCGGGCGGGGTGGTGGGCGTAAGAGCTGAATCGCAACCACCCCCCCCTGCTTCGCATCCACCCCTCCTTGAAAAGGAAGGGAAGGTCATCTTGTTGGGCGCTCGCAAATAACCGCAGATGAAAGTGGAACGAACGCGGGGTTTCACGCTGATCGAGCTCATCATCACGGTAGTGATCGTCGGCCTGCTCGCCTCGATTGCCCTGCCGCTCGCGGAGCTTTCGGTCCAGCGCGGCAAGGAGCAGGACCTCCGGCGCGCGCTGCGCGAGATTCGCGAAGGGATCGACGCCTACAAAGCCGCGTGCGTCGAGCGCCAGATCGCGTGCCCCCCGGACCAGTCGGGCTATTCGCCCACGCTCAACGCGCTGGTCGAAGGCGTTGCCGACGCGAAAAGTCCCGACAAGAAGAAGATCTATTTCCTGCGGCGCATCCCGCGCGACCCGTTCTCCACCGAGACGGATGCGGCGCCCGAGCGGACGTGGGGGCTGCGCAGCTACGAAAGCCCGCCCGACAGCCCCCGCCCCGGCCGCGATGTTTTCGATGTCTATTCGCTCGACCAAGGCGTCGGGCTGAATGGCATTGCGTACAAGGACTGGTGACGATGGGACAGTCGTCAGCCGTCAGCCGCCAGCCGCCAGCAGTTCCCCGCCTGCCTGAGGTGGGGTGCCTGCGAAGCGGGCGGGGTGGTGGGAGTCGAATCACGAATCACGAATCGCGACCCCCCCCCTCGCCCTCCCCCTTGGCAAGGAGGAGGGATGGGGTGGGGGTCACGAATCGCGCTTTGCGCCGCCGCGGGGCGGCGTTCACGCTGATCGAGCTGATGGTCGTGCTCGCCATCATCGCGCTGCTCATCTCCCTCGTGGCCCCGAACTACGTCGGACGCGTCAAGCGTGCGGAAGAAACCGTGCTCCGGGAAAACCTCGCGCTCATGCGCGACGCGCTGGACAAGTACTATGCGGACGCCGGCCGCTACCCGGAGGCGCTGGACGACCTCGTCACGAAGCGCTATCTGCGGAGCATTCCCAGCGACCCGATCACGCAAAGCAACGCGACCTGGATCGCGGTGCCGCCGCCCGATCCGCAGAAGGGCGGGGTCTACGACGTGCGCAGCGGCGCCAAGGGCCTTGGCGCGAACGGCAAGCCGTACGAGGAGTGGTGAATACGAGTTACGAGATGCGAGATGCGAGATACGAGATGCGGGATAGAACCTCCGGCATGGATACGGCGCCGCGTATCCCGCATCCCGCATCCCGCATCCCGTATCGGGCGTCTCGCCGGCGCGAGGCGGGATTCACCTTTCTGGTGATGCTGGTCGCGGTCATCGTGATCGGCGTGGGGCTCGCGGCGACCGGCGAGGTGTGGTCGCACTCACGCCAGCGCGAGAAGGAGCTCGAGCTGCTCTTCATCGGCAACCAGTTCCGCCAGGCGATCGAGCTGTACTATCAGCGCACGCGGGACCAGCGCACCTGCCCGGTCAAGTGCTATCCCGAAAAGCTGGAGGACCTCCTCCAGGACAAGCGCGATCCCGGCGTCCAGCGCTATCTCCGGAAGCTTTACGCCGATCCCATGACCGGAAAGGCGCAGTGGGGCCTCGTCAAGGCGCCGGGCGGCGGAATCATGGGCGTCCACAGCCTGTCGAATGCCGAACCCATCAAGCGCGCGGGATTCCGGTCGCGGGACCAGAGCCTGACGGGGGCGACCACCTATTACGAATGGCGGTTCATCTACGAGCCGTCCCAGGGAAAGCCGCCGGTGGTGGTGTCACCCATCCCGCAGGCAGGTTCCGGGCTGCAATCGCCGCTGCAGCCTCTCGCTCCACCGCAGCCGTTCGGTCCGGCGCCGCAACAGCTCACGCCGGCGCCCAGGACGCCGCTCGCGCGTCCGCGCTGAGGCCATTTGAGGTTCCCGCTTGCGGCTGCAATCGCGCATGGATCCAGCCAGCGCAGGTCCCATGCGAAGTCCTGCGCAGCGGATTCCGGCACGCGCGAAGACATCGCAAGGAACGCGAGGGTGGCCGCCGCAGAAATGCAGGCAACTCCCCGGACCGGCGCTGGCGACTCACCGGTCCGCGGCGGAGGCGACTTGCATGTTCCGCCGGCGACCGTTGTCAACGGTACGAAATTAGTGTGACGGCTGGTCGGGCGCGCGCGCACGCGATCGTGGGTAAATGGAACTAGTGTCCTGAGTCCGGCAAACTCCTAGGCGTTCACGATGCGCAGCGCGAGCGCCTTGCCGACGGCCTGCGTGCGATTCAACACGTTCAGCTTGCGCAGTATCTTCTGTACGTGATTCTTGACCGTCAACGGGCTGATGCCCAGGATCAGCCCGATCTCGATGTTGCTCTTGCCGTGGAAGAGCCACTTGAGGATTTCGATCTCCCGGGAGGTGAGCAGGCTCGCTGACGCCGGTTTCGCGGCGGCGCCGTCCGCCGGCCATTCGACCTGCGTGCGCAACCAGGCTGCGTGCAGGAACGGCACGGTCAGCTCCACCAGATAGGCCTGCTTCGGCCCCGCCCGCTCCGGCCGGCAGGCAAAGATGAAAAAGCTCGTCACTCTCGCGCTAGCATCGTAGGTCCCGTGCGCAATGACGCGCGTTGCGCCGATCCGGTTCAGCTCCCGCGCCAGCGCGCTCGCGGCAAACGGGCATTCGGCGCGCGTGTCGCACGCGAGGGGCCTGCGATGGTTCTCCTCCCAGGCTTTGACCAGGTTCGGCATGAGGACCCTGTCCTGGCGCAACATGTCGTTGAACCGGGAAAGCTCCAGCGGAACCGTGGTAAAGCTCTCAAAATGGAGCGACATCGGCTCGCCCCTGCGCAGTACGCAGATCAGCAGCTCGTGCGCGACCAGGCTCTGCAGCGTTCCCTGGGTCCAGTTGAAGAAGTGATGCGACGCGTGCAGGCGCAGCGAGGCGTCGAGGTTGATCATGAGCGCTTCCTGCTCCAGCGTGCCCAGGCTGGCGAGCCCTTCGGCCTCCAGCGCCAGCACCGGGGACTCCCGGGGCGACGGGGGCCGCGCAACGACCGGTTCGACTTGCATCGCTCGTTCCTCTTGTGGTGGCCAGGGATGCTTTGCAAGGGTATGACATGAACATTTCACCAGTATGAAGTGCTGGATATCATGTTAAGCATGAATAATATTTCCTATAATATTGATTATAAGCATTAAAGTATATTACAGTCAGGGGTCTCAACCCCCTGCCCATCCTCCATCCGGCCCACGGCGCTTGCGCGAGGAGTGATACGGCGCTCCGCGCGTGCCGTGACCAGGCCTGCCGACCCGCTAAGAGTTTGTCGGACTCGGGTTCGACAAACTCCATGGTCCGGTCGAGCTATCGCGGAGGGGCCATCGGAACATCATCGGCAAATGTGGCCTGATTACTCTTGAGCCCGGCATCCGGCAGATGCGCTTCCGGCACCCATCGGCTCAGGCGTTCCCGACTTTGCTCGCAACCCATCACATTGCTCCTCGACTGCTGCACGGCCAGCTCACCCCGGCGGCGCTGGTGCGGGTCGTGCTGGATCCGATCGTGGCGATCGGCGCACTGCTGCTGTCCGCGGCCGCGTTCGGCACGCCGTTCGACGGCCGCTATCTGATCCTGATCGTTCTCGTGTTCGCGCTGACTTTCCCGGGCACGGCCCCGGACAGCGTGAGCCCATCGGGCGTGGCGCGCGAGATCCTTGCCAACTGGACGTTCATTATCGGCCTGCTGCTCCTGTTGGGCTGGACGACACAGACGCTGGATGCTTTCGATCAACGCGCGATGCTCGCGTGGATGCTCCTCACCCCCGTTGCGCTGTACGGCGCGCACCGCCTGGTGCCCGCGTTGCTGCCGCGCCTGCTCGCTGCCCGCAGCCTGCAGAGAACCGCGGTCATCGCTGGCGCCAACGAGATCGGCCGCCGCCTCGCGGCGCGCCTCCAGGCGACGGCCTTTTCAGGGGTCCGGTTCGAAGGCTATTTCGATGACCGGAGTCCTGAACGCCGCAGCAAGGTGTCTCCGGTCGAGTTGCTTGGCACCCTGAACGGGCTGGCGCACTATGCTAGGACCCACCACGTGGACCTCATCTACATCACGCTGCCGCTGGTGTCTCGGCCGCGCATCCTGAACCTGCTCGACGCGTTGCGCGACACGACGGCCTCGATTTACTTCGCGCCCGACATCTTCCTGTCCGACCTTATCCAGGCGCGCATGGACGCGGTCGGCGACGTGCCGGTGCTCGCGGTGTGCGAGACGCCGTTCTACGGCGTCAACGGGCTCGTCAAACGGGTGAGCGACATCCTGCTCGCATCGGTCATCCTAGTGCTGATCGCCCCGCTCATGGCCGCCATCGCCGTCGGCGTGAAATGGAGCTCGCCCGGGCCGTGCCTCTTCAAGCAGCGCCGCTACGGGCTCGACGGCAGGGAAATCGTGATCTACAAGTTCCGCACGATGACCGTTCTCGAGGACGGGGCCGAGATCCGGCAGGCGGTCCGCGACGATCCGCGCGTAACGCCGTTCGGGGCTTTCCTGCGGAGCTACTCGCTCGACGAGCTGCCGCAGTTTATCAACGTGCTGCAGGGGCGCATGAGCGTGGTCGGGCCGCGCCCACACGCAGTAGCTCACAACGAGATGTACCGCAAACTGATCAAGGGTTACATGATCCGCCACAAGGTCAAGCCGGGCATCACCGGCTGGGCGCAGGTGAACGGTCTGCGCGGCGAAACGACGAGCCTCGACAAGATGGCGGCGCGCATCGAGCACGATCTGGCGTACCTGAGGAACTGGTCGCTGCGGCTCGATCTGGAGATCCTAGTGAAGACCATTATCGTCGTGCTGACGAAGCAAAATGCCTACTGACGGCGGCATGCGCCCGCTCGCGCCGGGAGGCGCCGCGTTGCGCATCTATCCGGTGATCCTAGCCGGCGGGTCGGGAACCCGCCTGTGGCCGCTCTCGCGCGAGGCCCGTCCCAAGCAGTTCCTGCCGCTGCTCGACGGCCGCAGCCCGTTCCAGGCGACGCTCGCGCGGGTGCGGCACGTTGCGCACGTCCAGCCGCCGTTCGTGGTGGCGAACCAGGAGCACCGCTTCCTGCTGCAGGACCAGCTCGACGGCGCCGGCGTGACGCCGCGCGCGGTGTACCTCGAGCCGTTCGGCCGCAACACCGCGCCGGCAGCCGCCGTGGCCGCCTTCAACCTCGCGCGCGAGGACGCCGGCGCCCTCATGCTCGTCCTGCCCGCCGACCATTCCATTCCCGATGACGCGGCCTTCACGCGCGCCATGGCCGCGGGCGCCGCCGCGGCGCACGCGCGGCGGCTCGTCGTGTTCGGCGTCGAGGCGCGCTGGCCGGAGACCGGCTACGGCTACATCGAGCGCGGCGAGCCGCTCGAAAGCCTCGCGGGCTGTTACCGGGTCGCGCGCTTCGTGGAAAAGCCCGAGATCGAGATCGCGCGCCGGTTTGTCGCCTCGGGCCAGCACTACTGGAACAGCGGCATCTTCCTGTTCGGCGCGGCGCGCTTCGTGGAGGAGCTGAAGCGCCTGCAGCCCGAGCTGGCCGCCGCCTGCCAGGCGGCCGCCGAGAGCGTCGTGGACGATCACGGCTGCCGCCGCATTGACGCCGGGGCGCTCGCCAGGTGCCGGTCCATCTCGATCGACTACGCGGTGTTCGAGCGCACCGATGCCGCCGCCGTCGTCCCCGCCGGCTTCAGGTGGTCCGACATCGGTTCGTGGAACTCGCTCTGGGACGGCGCGGAGAAGGACAAGGACGGCAACGCGACGCAGGGCGACGTGCACCTTCACGGCGTCTCGCGCAGCTACATCCAGGCGAGCCATCGCATGGTGGTTGCGATCGGGATCGAGGACAGCGTGATCATCGAGACGCCCGACGCGCTGCTCGTGGCGGGCCGCGGCGACGTGCAGCGCGTGCGCGAGGCGGTCGAGCAGTTGCGGTCGCAGGGGCGCGCCGAGTGCCGCCTGCACCGCACCGTCCACCGGCCCTGGGGTTGCTACGAGGACGTCGATGCCGGCGCGCGCTTCCGCGTGAAGCGCATCACCGTCAAGCCCGGCGCCAAGCTCTCCCTGCAGCTGCACCATCACCGCGCCGAGCACTGGGTAGTCGTGAGCGGCACGGCGCGCATCACGCGCGGCGAGGAGGTCACGCTGCTCACGGAAAACCAGTCGACCTACATACCCCTCGGGGTATGCCACCGGCTGGAGAACCCGGGGAAGATCCCGCTGCAGATCATCGAGGTCCAGTCCGGGGCCTATCTCGAGGAGGACGACATCGTTCGCCTCGAGGACGCCTATCACCGTGTGTGAAGGGGAACCGATCCGATGCCTGGCGACCCTTCACCTCTGATCCGGTGGCTGTGCCTGGCGCTTGCTGCCGCGATCACGGCGCAGCTGTTCTACCTGGGGAGCAAGCCCGTCGCCGTGGGGCTAGTTCCGGTTCCGTGGGACAAGCTCGCCCATCTCGCTGTCTATTCGGCCATCACGGCACTGTTGTGGGTCGCGACGGCTGGGCGCATACCCCTCACCGTCATCGCGTTGGTGGTCGCCATCGGCGTGCTCGATGAGCTGTGGCAGTCGGCTCTCCCCGGCCGCTCGGCCGACCTCCTGGACTTGGTGGCGGACGCCTTCGCCGTGGTTGGCACGGGCGCCGCCGCGCGACTCTACGAACGCAGCAGGACTCGCGATCCGTGATCACGGAGTGACGCCATGTGCGGTATCGTCGGGGCCATCGCCGATCGCAACGTAGTCCCCACCCTGCTCGAGGGCCTGCGCCGGCTCGAATACCGGGGTTATGACTCCGCCGGCATCGCGGTCGTGAACGGCAAGCTCGAGCGCCTGCGCAGCACCGGCCGCGTGAACGAGCTGGCGCGCCTCGCGGGTCAGCGCGGACTATCGGGCAACGTTGGCATCGCGCACACCCGCTGGGCGACCCACGGCGTGCCCTCCGAACGGAACGCGCATCCGCACGTCTCGGGCGGCGTTTCGGTGGTGCACAACGGCATCATCGAGAATTATGATGAGATGCGCCGCAAGCTGATCACGCAGGGCTACGAGTTCGTCTCCGACACCGATACCGAGGTGATCGCGCACCTCATCCATTCGCAGCTTGCCGCCGGCGGCGGGCTGTTCGAGGCCGTGCGCCGCAGCGTCGCCGAGCTGGCCGGCGCCTACGCCATCGCCGTCATACACGAATCCGACCCGGCGCAGCTGGTCGTGGCGCGGATGGGGGCTCCCCTGCTGCTGGGGCTCGCCGATCACGGCAATTTCGCCGCTTCCGACGCCGCCGCCCTGGTGCAGGTGACCCAGCGGGTTATGCATCTCGAGGAAGGCGACTGCGCCGAGGTGGGCCTGCGCGCCGTGCGTGTCCTCGATGCGCACGGCCGCGCGGTCGAACGGCCCGTGCGGACGAGCCGGCTCACCGCGGGCGCGGTCGAGCTCGGGCCCTACCGTCACTACATGCACAAGGAGATCCATGAGCAGCCGATGGCGCTTGCGAGCACGCTGGAGACGGCGACCCGCGCTCAGGCCATCTCTCCCGGCCTGTTCGGGGCAAACGCCGAACGCATGCTGGGCGAGACCGACGCCGCCCTGATCCTTGCCTGCGGCACGAGCTATCACGCGGGCATGATTGCGCGCCACTGGCTGGAGGGCCTCGCCGGCGTTCCCTGTAACGTCGAGATCGCGAGCGAGTACCGCTACCGCGAATCCGTTCCCGATCCCCGGGCGCTGGTGGTCGCGATCTCGCAGTCGGGCGAGACCGCGGACACGATCGCCGCACTCCGTCATGCGCGGACGCTCGGCCACCGCTGCTGCCTGGCGATCTGCAACGTGCCCGAATCGGCCCTGGTGCGCGACTCCGACCTGAATTTCCTGACGTGCGCCGGTCCCGAAATCGGCGTCGCGTCAACCAAGGCGTTCACGACCCAGCTCGCCGCGCTCGTCCTGCTCGCGATGGCGCTCGCCAAGCTGCGCGGACGCCTGGGGCCGGAGCGGGAACGCACGCTGCTGCAGATGCTGCGCCGCCTGCCGCTGGCGCTTCAGAACGTGCTGGGCACCGAGCCCCGGATCAGGGTGTGGGCGGAGCAGTTCGCGCAGCGCGGCCACGCCCTCTTCCTAGGCCGCGGCATCCACTACCCGATCGCAATGGAAGGTGCGCTCAAGCTCAAGGAGGTCTCCTACATCCATGCCGAGGCCTGCCCCGCGGGCGAGCTCAAGCATGGACCGCTGGCGCTGGTTGACCGGCAGATGCCGGTGATCGCAATCGCACCCAGGGACGCGCTGCTCGAAAAGCTCAAATCGAACCTGCAGGAGGTGCGGGCCCGCGGTGGCGAGCTGTACGTGGTGGCCGACCGGGAGTCCCCGCTTGCCGACGGCGACGCGGTGCACGTCATCCGCATACCGGACCACGCGGGCGTGCTGTCGCCGATCCTGCACGCGGTCCCGCTGCAGCTCCTCGCCTATCACGCCGCCCTCGCCCGCGGCACCGATGTGGATAAGCCGCGTAACCTCGCCAAGTCCGTGACTGTGGAGTGAGGGCCCCGACACGGCGACCACGCCGAAACAGAGTGCGGCTTACGGCGAAGGCTAACCGCGCTCTACGAAGGAAATCATTCCCCTCCTCTTCTGAGGAGGGGTGGCACCGAAGGTGCCGGGGTGGTAGCGCTCGCCGCGCCGGTCACGCGACACGCGCCGTCGGTGCGCCCCGGCGGCAGTCTTCCTCCAGCCCGCCGGTGAGCAGACCGGCAACCGATTCGCCCACGCGCAGCTTCCATTCAGCGGCCGCTGCCCCCACCACCCGGTGAGCTGGAAACCGCGCCGTGAAGCGGCTGCCGCGGCCCGGCGCGCTTTCGATCGCCAAGGTCGCCTGGTGCCGCGCCAGCACGTCCTTGACGATTGCGAGCCCGAGGCCGGTGCCGGCGGACTTGCGCGAGCGCTCGCGGTCGACGCGGAAGAAGCGCTCGGTGAGCCGCGGTAGGTGTTCCGCCGCGATGCCAATCCCCGTGTCCGCGACCGTGAATTCCGCGCCCGCGGAGGATCCACACCAGATCAGGCGGATCTCGCCCCCGGGCGGCGTATAGCGCACGGCGTTGGTCGCGAGGTTGGCGAACGCGCTGGCAATCTCCCCTTCTGCGCCGACCAGCGCGTAGCCCGGTTCCGACTCCACCACGATGCGGTGGCGGCCGGCCGAAAGCGCCTCGATCTCGCCGCGAATGCGCGCGAGCAATGCACCCACGTCCACCCGCTCGTCGCGCGGGGGCTCGGGAAGCGACTCGAGCGTCGCCAGCTGCAGCAAGTCGCCGAGGAGCCGCTGCATGCGCCGGCACTGTTCCTCCATGACTTCGAGGCTCGCGCGCGCGTGCCGCGGGTCCTCCTCGAACCGCTTCACGCTATCGAGGTGCCCGGCAAGCACGGTGACCGGCGTGCACATCTCGTGCAGGGCATTGGCGACGCAATCGCGCCGCGCGCTTTCCAGCCTGGCCGCCTGTGTCACGTCGGCGGACACGAGCAGCCACTGGGCACCGATGCACGGCGCCACCCATATCGAAAGCACCATGCCTCCGCACCGGGCGGTCTTCAGCCGCAGCGGCTGCGAAAAGTTCCCTGCCGCGAGATATCTGGCGAACGGCTGCTCACGCACGAGCCGGCCGATCGGCTGCCCCCGGTCGGCATCGGGACGGAGCCCGAGATGCGCGGCGGAGGCGTCGTTGCACCAGACTACGCGGTATTCCCTGTCGAGCACGCAGATACCGCAGGACTGCGGCGTTTCCGACCCGACCGCGCGCGCCACACTCTGGCACGGGGGCCGCGCCGCGAGGCGCGTGGGCGGGACGTCCGGGACGCGATCGTGGCGGGCCGCCGGCGCTGCCGGACGGCACGTGTAGAGGCCGATGAGCGCCGAGGAATACAGCGCGAACCCCCAGATCGGGCCGAACAGCGCCGCGATCACGAGCACGATGCCGAGCAGCCCGACCGTGGCCGCAAGCGCCCGGATGAGCGGATCATTCCAGCGGAGGCTTTCCAGACGGGGCAGCTTCATTGCGGCAAGCTGCAGCGGGCCTCGGCCGGGATCGCGTTCCGGCGGGCCGCGGGCAGGTTGCGCCGGAAGCGGTAGCCCACGCCGCGCTCCGTTTCCAGCAGTCCCTCGAGCGCGGCCGGTTCCAGCGCCGGGCGCAGCCGGCGGATATGGACATCAACCGTGCGCTCCTCGACATAGACCTGGCGGCCCCAGACCTCGTCGAGAAGCTGGGCGCGGCTGTAGACGCGCTCAGGGTGGGTCATGAAGAAATGCAACATGCGGAACTCGATTTCGCCGAGCTCGACATCGCTGCCCGCGCACGTGACCCGGCGCGCCGCGGGATCCAGCGCGAGACCGGCCACCTCGATGACGTCCTCGGTGAGCTGGGGCCTGCAGCGCCGCATCACCGCCCGGATGCGCGCCAGCAGCTCGCGGGGAAAGAACGGTTTGATGACGTAATCGTCCACCCCCGCCTCGAGCCCCATGATCCGGTCCTCCTCGCGCCCGCGGCCGGTGAGCATGATGATCGGGATGTCGGCCGTGCGCTGATCCGCGCGCAGCCTCCGGGCGAACATGACGCCGGGCGTCTCCGGGAGCATCCAGTCGAGCACCACCAGATCCGGCAATGCGCTGCGCATCTGCGTTACGGCCTCGGCGACGCTCCCGGCGCTCAGGGTGCGGCACCCGGCGCGCTGCAGGTTGGTTACGATCAGCTCCCGGATTTCGTGCTCGTCCTCGACGATCAGGATCGTGGTGTCCATCGCGCGCCCCCGTGAAATGCCGTTAGCCGACACGACGGTTATGCTAATTCAATATGTCGCCCGGGGCAGTCGCGCGCCCTTGTTTTTCTTGTAGCGCAGGCTTGATTCCGCGTAGCCGATGGACTACAGGCCGGCGACTTTCATCACGGAAAACAATTCGCGCGCGCGACAGCGTGCATTTTTCCCGCTTTGCTCCGCCCGCGCCGCTCAGGCCCGCAGCTTGTCTCCCATGACGATGCAGTTGCGGCCCGCCTGCTTGGCACGGTAGAGCGCGGTGTCGCCCGCCTGCAGGATGGCCTGCGCGCTTTCACCGTCATCCGGCAGCATGCCGATGCCAACCGACACCGTGACCGGCCCGATGCTGCGGCCGCCGTGCTCGACCCGCAGCTTTTGCACGCCCAGCCGCAGCGTTTCGGCCCGCTGCCAGACCGCGCGCGGCGACGCGTTTGCCATGACCAGCACGAATTCCTCGCCGCCGTAACGGCACAGGATGTCCTCGCCCCGCGTCAGCGAAAGCACGTGCTGGCCTACCGCCCGCAGCACCGCGTCGCCGGCCGCGTGGCCGTAACTGTCGTTGCAGCGTTTGAAGTGATCGATGTCGATCATCATCAGACCGATCGGCAGCCGGCTGCGCCGGGCGCGGCGCACTTCCCGGTCGAGAGATTCCTTCAGGTAGCGGCGGTTGTACAGGCCCGTGAGCGGATCGCGCACCGCCTGCTCGTGCAGGCGAAGATTGACCTCCGTCAGCTCCTTCTCGGCCGAAATCCGCTTCCTGACTTCCTGTTCCAGGGCGGATCTCGCAATCTCGAGCCGCGCCGCATACTGGCCCATGCGGCGGTCGGGCTGGACGTCGAGGCTCTCCAATTCATCAACTCGCTGCTGGAGCCGGCGCGCCACAATGCGTAAATGGGCGGCGAAGACGCCCGGCAAGGGGGGCGGCTCCGCCAGCCGGGGCAGCGGCTGGGCCAGGGCGGAATCCACTACCGCGAGCAGTGCGACCGGCTCGCCGGGCCAGAGGACGACATGCGTGACGCCGCAGGCGCGGGCCAGGGCGCGCACCTCAGCCTCGAGATAGCCCGCCGCCCGGAACGCCACGCGCGGCTGGGACAGCCCCGTTTCCGCACGCAGACGGATCATCAGCTCGCAGGCATCCATGTCCGGCATCACCACCTCCGTCAGGACGAGGTCGGTCTTCTCCGCGCGGACAGCTTCCAGGGCCGCTTCACCGGTCGGCGCATCGAGCGCGCGGTAGCGGCTCCGCTGGAGCAGCGCGGCCAGGGATTGCCGGTGGACGGCTTGGCCTCCAATGACCAGGATCGTGGCTATCAGGCGCTCCGGTCGGCGAATGGGGAGGAAATATTCTCCGCCTCAATGCGAGGCGGCATAGGGCATATTGCGCACCCGGAAGGAAGCCCGGCACCGGGCTCCGCGTCGGGCCGGCTAACGCGCGGCAGGAGCTTTCATGCCGACAGGCGGCTATCCGCGCCGGCGCGGCGCTCCCACTGCCGCCGATCGTTCTGCACCTGGCGCCGGTCCTGCTGGCGGCGGTCCTGCTGGCGGCGGTCCTGCAGCCAGCGCAGCGCCTCGGCTTCGACCCGAAAGCTCCTCACGTTCAGTCCCTGCTGCTGCGCGAGCAGCGCGATGTAGTCGTGGGACATGCACAGCTCCTTCGTATCGCCGACCAGGGCGATCCTGCACGACGGGCCCGCGAACAGCTTCCGGCAGTGCTCGAACAGGCCGTGCTGCTCGACGTGGAATATGGGCCGGGAGGCGCGGACGTCGAGCAGGATGCACGAGCGCCGGTGCATGCGGTTCTCTGAGGTGACGGTGCGGAGGAATTCCCGCGTCTCGTCCACCGTCTCGCGGTTGAAGAGCTTCGCTCTCAAGAATCCAGGTTCGGCGCTGATCTCGTAATCCATAATATTCATGATAATCCCGCGCGGGATTCGCGTATCTTCGTCGCCATCCGACGACAGATGCCCCGCAACAACTCTTCCGGCGCCGCCGGTTACACGGTTGGGGACGCATCTCCAGCGATCGAATTCTAAAGTGCGACAGTTAAGCATAACCGACGTTCCCGCCGCATTCCGTAGGTAGATTGGCCTACGCGTCGCGTCGCACCGTACCGCCCTCGGCAGCGACGGTACGCGCGCTTCAGCCCGTACTGATCGAGCAGCATCGAGTCGGTCAGCAACGTCTGCACGACCGGCGCCGGGTCCGCGAGCCCGGTGGTCTCGATCACGACGCGGTCGAAATCAATGATCTCGCCGTTGCGGCACTTGATGAGGCGGTTGATGAGCGTGGTCTTGCCGCTGACGGTGCCGCCGTAGAGCCTGGCGCGCACGTCGCCGAGATTCACATCCTTTCCGCTTCGTGTTCCTCGCGCCAGCGCTTTGCCTACAGCTTCCTCCAGATTCCGGATCGCTCCGGACACCCTTGCCGTTCGGCTAACTCTTCTCCTTGCCGAGTGAGTAGAGGACTTCCACCTCCAAGTAGGTGCGCCCTGCCGGGCGCACCACCACCAAAAAAACGGCCACGCGGAGGGCGTGGCCGTTTTTCATATGCCGAGGTAGCTCGATTTCACTTCTTCGTTGGCCCAGAGCTCGCGCGGCTCGCCCGAGTGGACCACCCGGCCTTTGCTCATCACGTGCACGTAATCAACCAGCTTGAGGGCGAGCGCGGCATTCTGTTCGACGAGCAGGATGGAAAGTCCTTCCGCTTTCAGCTTGCCGATGGCCTCCCACACCCCCTGGATGATGATGGGCGCAAGTCCCTCCGAGGGCTCGTCCATGATCAGGCAATCCGGGTTGGTCATGAGCCCGCGGCCGATGGCGAGCATCTGCTGCTCGCCACCCGATAGCGTCCTGGCACGCTGGGCGCGCCGCTCCTTGAGGCGTGGAAAAAGCGCGTAAACGCGCTCCCGGTTCCAGCCACGACGTCCGCCGCCCCGCTCGGCCACTGCCAGATTCTCTTCCACGCTCAGCGAGGAAAAGATGCGGCGGCCTTGCGGGACCAGGCCCAATCCGCTGCGGACCGTCTCGAACGAGGTAATCCGGGTGATGTCCATGCCCTTGAAGAGAATCTTCCCCCGCCGCGGAGGATTGAAGCCGACGATCGAATTCACGAGCGTCGTCTTGCCCACGCCGTTGCGCCCGAGCAGCCCGAGGATCTGTCCTTGCTCGACCTTCAGGGAAAGCCCCTGGAGTACGTAGGCGTCGCCGTAATAGGTATGGATGTCCTGCACTTCCAGGATCGGCATGTCAGCCCGTGCCCAGGTAGATCTCCTGCACCTTCCCGCTGCGGCGGATGCTCTCCGTCGCGCCCTCCTCCACCACTTCTCCGAAATGCAGGACTGAAATGTGCTCGGCGAAATCGAAGACCACATCCATGTCGTGCTCGATCAGGAGTATGGCGAGACCCGGATCGAGCCGCTTGAGAAATTCCGCCATCTCCCGGGATTCTCCCGACGACAGTCCGGCGGCGGGCTCGTCCAGCAACAGGATCTTCGGGTCGCTGGCGAGCCCGAGGATGATCTCGATCTGCCGCTGCTCGCCGTGCGACAGGTTGCGAACCTCCACCTCGTTCCGGTCCCAGTAGCCGGCGCTCTCCAGGAGATGACGCGCCTTCTCGTGGACATCGCGGTAGGAAGACAGAGACCGCCACATCACGTATTTCGACTTGCGCAAGCCCTTGATCGCCAGCAGCACGTTGTCGAGGACCGTCAATTTCGGGAAGAGGCTCGTGATCTGGAAGGTCCGCGCCATGCCCAGTGCCGCCCGCCGGTGGCTCGGCCAGGTCCTGACGTCCTGCCCGAACAGCAGGACCTGCCCTGAGGTCGCAGGCAACACACCCGTAACGACGTTGAAGAGCGTCGTCTTGCCCGCCCCGTTGGGGCCGATGATGGCCTTTCGGTCTCCCGGGAAGACCCGCAGATTGACGCCCTGAACCGCGCGCAGGCCACCGAAACTCTTGGACAGGCCCTTCAATTCGAGAACGGGGGCCTGCTGCTCTATCCCCCGGGTTTCCTCCACCATGCTCAAGTTCCCGCCCGCCAGGAGGAATCCGGGGTCCTTCCACCGGGCCCCGGCATCCGTCGGCCGATTATTCGCAGTACTTGCAAGGCGGAAAGTCCCGGCCGTAAACCGGCTGCTTCAGGAACTCGGTCTTTCCGTACTTCCAGAACTGGCTCACGTTCGGGTAGGTCTTGATCACGGTGTTCCAGAGCTCGTCCTTGTCGTAACCGGGCAGCTTCTTCTTTTCGACCTTCCGGATGTAAACGTTCTGGACGGGGTTCCTCATCTCGTCCAGGCGCACGGGGCCGCGCACGGTCTCCAGTTGAAGGCTCGCGAGCATCTTGATGAACTTCTCCGGGCCCGGCCACTTGCCGCCGGTCTTCTTCATGACCTCGTTGATCATCTGGGCGGTCGTGTAGTTGCTCTCCGAATAGTAGGACGGGACCTTGCCGTACTTCTCGCGGTACTTCTTGACGAAGGCCGCGTTCTTCGGCGTGTCCAGCGCCGCGCTGTACTGCAGGGCCGACACGTGGCCGATGACCTCGTCTCCCATGGAAGGGAGCACGAACTCGTCGTAGCTCGTGCCGCCGCCCAGGACCGGCTTCTTGACCCCCGCGGCGGCCAGTTGCTTGGGGAACTGGAGCGACATCGGGCCGACCATGACCGTGAAGATCGCGTCAGCGTCCTTCTTCAGGGTCGGGATGAAAGGCCCGAAATCTATCGTCCCCAGCGGCGGCCAGACCTTCTGGATGACCCTGCCGCCGCAGTCTTCGAACGCCTTCTGGAACCCCCCCACGACCTCGTAGCCAAAGGCAAAGTCGGCGGCGATCGTCACGACGCGCTTGTACCCCTGCTCGCAGGCCCACTCCCCGAACGGATGGCTGGGCTGGGAACTGGTCCAGCCGGTCCGGACCACGTACGGATATTTGGCGCTGTCGCGCTGCGTCAGGTCATCCGCGGCCGGGATGGAAGCGATATAGACCGTCTTCAGCCGCGTGCTGACGGGCGCCAGGGCGTACCCGGTCGAGGCCAGCAGGCCGCCGATGAACATCTGTACCTGGTCCTGGCGGACGAGTTTTTCCGCCTTGCGAACGCCGATGGGCGGCTTCGCTTCCTCGTCTTCCACGATGAGCTGCACCTTGGCGCCGGCGAAGTTGCCCCCCACTTCATCGAGGTACAGCTGGAATCCGTTCACCATGTCCTTGCCGACCTGGGCGAACGGTCCCGTCAGCGGCGCCAGAAAGCCGATGCGCAACACCTGCTCGGCGGCACCCGAAACCTGGCTCACGCCCATTCCGAATGCGAGAGACCCCGCCGCCACAGCCCACTTCAAGCCTTCCATGAATCTGCCTGACATAGTGACCCCTCCTTTAGTGAGACACGGTTTGGATCTTTGCTTCCCCGGCGCTTCGCAAGAGCGCGCGCCAGCGGCGCATCCGCTGGGGTATGCCCATCAAACCGCCCGGGAGATAAAGAATCGTTAGTACGTAAACCCCTCCCAGCACATATTGCCACCACGGCACGATCGTACTGAGGTATTCCCGCAGGAACACCACCACACCGGCACCAATGGCCCCTCCCACCAGGGTTCCCGGCCCCCCCAGGACCACCATCAGGAGCGCGTCCACCGAAGTGGCCAGGATCACGTCTTCCGGGCTCACGAGCCCGTTCGTGTACGCCCACAGGACTCCCGCGAGCCCTCCAAAACCGCCGGCGATGATGAACGCGATGTACTTGTGCAGCCAGGTGTTGTATCCCAGGATGCGCATCCGGAGCTCGTTTTCCCGGATACCGACCAGGCTGCGCCCGAACGGTGACTTGACGAGGACGTACAACATCAACAGGGACGCGACGAAGAAACCAAACACCACATAGAAGTAGGTCACGTCATCGGAGAGCCGGATTCCGAATTCGGGCCGGGGCGGGAGGACAATCCCGTTGTCCCCGCCGGTCATGGAATTCCAGCGGTAGGCCAGCCCCCACACGCTCATCCCGAGCGCCAGGGTGATCATCAGGAAATAGACCCCGGTTGTATGAACGGCAAAGAGGCCGAACAGCGCCGCCGTCGCCGCCCCGCCCAGCATGCCCATCACGACCACCACCCAGAAGCTCCCATCCAGGCCGAACTGGAAGCGGACGGCGAGGATGGCCGTCAGGTACGCGCCCACCCCCAGATAAGCCGCCTGACCCAGGGAAGGCAGTCCCGTGTAGCCGAGCAGTATATCCAGGCTCATGGCCAGTATAGCGA
>DAIDBG010000052.1 GCA_027310225.1 bacterium
GTATGGCGAAAACCAGGGCGAGTGTTACCAGGACGATCACGTACGAACCGGCGAAAGGGGTCGCGATCAGAACGGCCAGCAAGACCCCGATGACGATCAACAGATTGCGCCGGCTGTCCATGGTCAGGGGTTTGCCGGATGAATGTTTGTATTTCGCATCGGGGCTAGTCTCTTCCGAAAAGGCCCGTCGGCTTCAGGGCCAGGATCTGGACCATCGGGGCATAGAGGGTAAAATAGGAAATTTCCGGGAACAGGGCCTTGCCAAAGTTGTCGGCGAGCCCGACGATCAGGCTGCCCGCGGCTGCTCCCATCAGGCTTCCCATCCCCCCGATGATCACCACGGCGAAGGCAACCGGAAGGATCGCGAAATCCAGTCCCGGATAGATGCCGAGAAAAGCCCCTCCGATCGCGCCCCCCAAAGCCGCCAGGAACGCACCCAGGGCAAAGATGAACATGGAAACGCGGGAGGTGTCAATGCCGACTCCGCGGGCCATCTGCGAATCGTCCACCGCCGCGCGCACCACGGCCCCCATGCGGGTCTTTTCCATCACCAGCCACAGCATCAAACCCACCGCCAGCGCCATGCCGATCATGAAAACCCGGTACGCCGGCAGGTAAAGCCCGCCGAGGACAATGCTCCCGGTCAGCACCCGGGGTGGGGTGATGTCCAGGTTGTCCCCGCCCCAGATATCGAGAGCCGCCTGCTGGAAAAGGTACGCAAAACCCACCGTCAACAACACCTGCCGGAGCGGATCGAAGCCGAGCGGCCTCAGGAAGACCCGCTCCATGAGCAGGCCCACCACGGCGATGGCCAGCGCGGCCGCCGGCAGCGCCAGCAACCAGGAACCCGTGGTCCGGATCACCGTCAGCGCGACATACCCTCCCAGCAGGAACAAGGAACCATGCGCGAGATTGACGATGCGCATGACGCCGAAAATCAGCGAAAGGCCGGCGGCCAGCAGGAACAGCAGGGCGCCGTAGGAAATCCCGTTGAAGGCCTGGATCAGCCAGAACTGTGCGTCCAATCCTCCTCCCTTTCCTGGGGCCCGTACGCCTCGTCTATATTACCGCCATCGCTTCAGTTCGGACGATCGCGGGCCGGGCGCTCCGGGAATCGGCTTCCGCTGCGTGCGGCCACCGCCCCGATGGCGGCGAAGAGGCCGGCCACGGTCTGCCGCGGGATGCCGCGGGTGATGAACACCAGGCGCGTGCCGCGGTCCTCGCCCGGCCACGCCGCGAGCTCGAGCGGCGGATGGAACAGGTGCTGGACGCCCTGCACCACCATCGGACCGCTCCTGCCCTCGACATTGACCAGTCCCTTCACGCGCAGCAGGTCGGGGCCGCGCAGCGCGGTGAGCACCTCGAGGCATTGCGTGAAGGCCGTCCATGACATCGGCTTGTCGAACCGCAGGGCGAACGATTGGACGGTTTCGTCATGCACGTGACCGCGCTCGTGTTCGTGGTCTTCGTCCGCACCCAGCCAGCGCTCGATCTCTTCCAGGTCCGCCTGCGTGCGGCGCAGCCCGACGTCCACGAGGAACGACAGCTCGATCTCGCCGTTCGTCGCGCTGCGCAGCGGCGCGCGCGGGTTGATCTCCCGCAGCCGCCCGGTCAGTGCCGCGAGCGGCTGCTCCGCGATGAGATCGGTCTTGGTCACCACCAGCCGGTCGGCGAGCGCCACCTGCTTCACGGGCTCGGAAAACTCCCCGAGCTGCCCGGGCGCATTGACCGCGTCCACCAGCGTGACCACGCAGTCGAGGCGGTACTGATCGAGCAGCATCGAGTCGGTCAGCAGCGTCTGCACGACCGGCGCCGGGTCCGCGAGCCCGGTGGTCTCGATCACGACGCGGTCGAAATCAATGATCTCGCCGTTGCGGCGCTTGATGAAGAGCTCGCGCAGGGTTTCCTGCAGGTCCCCGCGCAGCACGCAGCACAGGCAGCCGTTGTTGAGCAGCATCATCTGCTCGGACGAGACCTGCACGAGATCGTTGTCCACCCCGATCTCGCCGAGCTCGTTGACGATCACCGCGACCCGGTTCATCTCGGGCCGCTTGATGAGCCGGTTGATGAGCGTGGTCTTGCCGCTGCCGAGAAAGCCGGTGACGATCGAGACCGGTATCAGGCCCGCGAGGGCGTCGCGGGTCGTCGTCGGGCTCGCCTGTGTCAGCATGTTGTGAAAATGAGCAGTAAGCGGTCAGCAGCGAGCAGTATAGCCTTGCGCCCCGTTTACCGCTTGCCGTTCACTGCTTGCCGTTTCTAAACCGTCATCTCCAGGCAGTACACGCCGCCGCCGAAGCGGTCCACGGCGTAAACGGTGCGGCGATCGTCCACGAAGACATCGTTGATCTGGGACGATCCCTTCGGCGCGAGCCTGGGCGTACCGGGCACGAAATAAGCCACCTCGCGCGGCTGCAGCGGATTGGAGACGTCGTAGGCGCGCGCACCCCCGCTGAAGAACGTGCCGAGAACGATGTGATCCGAGCGCCACGAGCACGGCCCCGGATAGTTCTCGTGCAGGTTGTGCGCGCCGAAGCGCCCGCCGCGCTTGCTGAACACCTCGACCGGGGGCAGCGGCAACGTGGCCACCGGCACCAGGTTGGTCTCATCGCGGCCATCCACGACCCACGCGAGCTTGGGCCAGTCCTCGCCGGCGTCCTTCACGCACTCGTCGGTGACGATCATGGTCCCGTTCTTGTTGAACAACGGCATCACCGTGTGAGTGAACCCGTTATAGGGCGGAGAATGGCGCCAGCGGGTCACCAGCCTGGGACGTGATTTGTCACTGATGTCGAGGATGATCGTGCCCCCGTCAATGTAGCCGAGGTAGGCGCGGTCCGGCCGCTGCGGATAGACGTTGGTGTTGTGCGGGCGGTAGCCGCCGTCGAACCTCGGGTGCCGCGGCAGCGGCGGCTCGGCATCCCCCTTGCGCGTGCCGGGCAGCCACCAGCGCCCGACCTCGGCCGGCCGGGACGGATTGCGCACGTCAATGATGCGGTAGAACTGGTCGTCCTTGGGGTGGCTCGGCTCGAAGTCGGCCGCGCCGGAAGTGAGATGAACGTACTCCCCGTCAGCGAACCACACGCAATGCGCGCCGCGCGAGCAGGGGCCGGAGGTATCGAAGTGCGAGATCAGCTTCGGCTGCTCCGGCTTGCTGATGTCGAACAGGTCGAAGCCGGCGGGCTTCAGGCCCCATTTCTTGGTCTGGTAGGCGACCGCCATCACGTCACCCACCACGTCCAGGGAATTGGAACGCACGTCGGCGTGCGGCAGGTCGGTCTGGATCACCATCTTTGGATTGCCCGGATCGGTGACGTCTACCGCCGTGAAGTTCTTGGGCGCGGATTCGTGGGCCAGCCAGAGGATGCGCCGCCCGTCGCGCGTCTTCTGCATGTTGATGCCCTCGCCGATGCCACCGAAACCGGCGAGCTCGTTGTGGCCGAGCAGCTTCATGTTGAGGATGAGATGATCCGCCGGTCCGCCCGGCCGCATGGATCCTGCGACTGCCATTTATCTTCCTTTCCGTGTGATGAGGAGCTTGTCGGGCTTCGCACCGACAAACCCATAAATTAAAACTGCGTTTCAGAAAAAGCGGGGCCGGACCGTGGCAAGGTCACCCCCCTCGCCGGCCCGGGACCGGTCCGCGCAAACGCGCGCGCTTCCTCAGGACCGCGTGGATTGCCGCCGTGTCCTCTTTCGCCCGTCCGGCGCGAAGGGCGGCGGCGTAGAACGGGATGCTGCCGTCGAACAGCGGCGTGGGGCACCTCAAGCGCCTGACGAACGCCCGGATGATGTCAATGTCCTTCTGATAGACCTCCCCTTTCATGTGCGCCGGAACGTAGCGGCCCGCCACCATCATCGGGCCCCGGACCTGGAACATGCGCGAGCTGCCCGCCCCGTCACCGATCACCCGGTAGAGGAGCTTCAGGTCGAGCCCCGCCTTCTCGCCCACCACCATCGCTTCGGCCGTGGACAGGTTGTGTATGGTCACCAGGAGGTTGGCTACGAACTTGAGCTTGGAGCCCACCCCGAATTCCCCGCAGTAATACGTCGAGCGCGCGAAGGCATCGAACACCGCGCGGCACCGGTTGAATGCGCGTCGGTCCCCGCTTGCATAGACCGCGATGTCCTTCGCCGCGGCCTGGGCGCCGGTGCCGCTGATCGGGCAGTCGAGCAGGTGCACGCCCCGCCGCGCCAGGCGCCGGCGGATGCTCTCCTTCAGCTCGAGCGTCATCGTGCTCGCCTCGATCACGATCGTGCCCCGGCGGGCGCCCTTTGCGATTCCGTCTTTTCCGAAGAACGCTTCTTCCATCGCACGAGGGGAAGGCAGCGATGTGATGATGATGCGCGCGCCGGCTGCGACTTCCGCGGGTGATCGCGCCGCGCGCCCGCCGAGGCGCCTGAACGCTTGCATCGCCGGCACGGCCGGGTCGTAGCCGATGACCGTGTAACGGGCGGCGCGCAGATGCTTCGCGAAAGCGCCGCCCATGATGCCGAGGCCCACCTGCCCTACCGCTCCCCGACTGCGCCTGATTCTTTTCACTGGCTGCTGTTCAGTTGGGTTTCATATGAAGCCGGGCTTGCTCGGCTTCATCCGGGGACATGCTGTCAATGCGATGCTCCAGGTACGGCGTCGAGCAGACCAGCACGTAACGGGCGAACGGCGATTCTACCTGCAAGCGGCAGGCTGCGCCCCGGGGAACATGAATGATGTCGCCACTGCCCACGCGCCTGGTCTGCCTGCCTGATCTTGCCTGCAGCCTGCCGCTCAATATATAGAAGAACATTTCACGCCCGGCGGTCATTTCCGGCTCGTCGTAGCCGCCGGGAACCTCGAAGAAGCCGAAAGCAAGCCGCTCGCCCTCGACCCAGTTGACGTGGCGCGCCGAGCGGCGCGGGGCGTCGAGCGATTCGATGATGGGATAGAAGCAGACATTGAGGCCCTCGATGATGACCTGCGAGCGGCCTTCGGCACCCTTGTGCTTGTCGCGCTCGCCGACCTTGTAGCGGCGGTTCACCTCCTCGACCGTCATCGCCTTTTCCGGCACCGCCTCGTTTTCGGCGAGCCCCACCACGGTCCAGGTCTTGTCCTTGATGTAGAGGTACTGGCAATGGCCGTCCTCGGTCGCTCTCATCGAATGACGCGCATAGGCCGGAGCGTGGACGAAAGTGCCGGGACTGACGATGCGCCGGTCCCTGCCGACGATCGCGTTGATCTTGCCGCGCAGCGGGAAAATCAGCAGCTCGTTGGGGTGATAGTGCAGCTCGGAGCCGGTCCCGGCGTTCTTGTGCAGCAGGCAGAAGTACATGTAGCGGCCGTCTATCACCGGCGCCTTGCCGGTGGAAAGGTGCGGCGTCAGGTAATTCGCCTCGAGGTCTTCGAACCGGTAGAACGGCATGCTGGAAGAAACTCCCTGCAAAACGTTGTGAATGGCGCTCCGTATGCTAGCACGCGCTCCGAATCACGGATCACCATCTGGAATCCCTCACCGTTTACTGCTCACCGCCTTCTGGCGGCGCGGGCCGGCGGGCAGGCTGAATACCCCGCCGTCGAACAGCGCGTTCACCTCCGAGGTGACGATTTGCGAGATCTCGTCGGTTGCCGCTGACGTCTGCCGCTCCGCCAGATGGGCCAGCATCAGCGTGCGGTGCACGTTCACGTCGGCGATCGGGAACGCCGCGATGCGGCCGGCGGCGATCTCCGGATAGAACGTCGAGACCGGCATGACGGCCGGCCCGATTCCGCGCAGCAGCAGTCGCCCGATCGCTTCCACCGCGTTCACCTCGAGCTCGACGTTGAGCCGCGCCCCGTAGCGCCCGATCTGGTCGTCCACGATGCCGCGGATCGCCTCGGTGACGATGACCGGGGTCTTGGACAGCTCGGCCAGCGTGAAGAACCGGCGCGAATCCCTGGGCTGCACCGCGGCCTGCACCACGATCGGTTCCGAAAGCAGCGGCGTCAGCCTCAGCGCACGCGTCGCCGCAGGGTTGGTGAGCAGCGCCACGTCTATTCTGCCGGTGACCAGGCCGTCCGACAGCAGGGTGCTGAAGTGCTCGACGATCTTCAACGCCACCTGCGGGCACTGGCGGCGCACCCGTTCAACCACGCCCGGCACGAGCAGCGGCCCGAGCGTCGGGGACACGCCCAGGATGACCTGGCCACGCGGCGTGTCGGTGTCGGCGCGCAGTTCCTCCTTCGCGCGCTCCAGCTCGCGCAGCGCGCGCCGGCAATGGTCGAGAAACTGCCGGCCGGCGCCCGTGAGCCTTACGCCCCGCGGCAGGCGCACCAGCAGCTGCATGCCGAGCTCCTCTTCCAGACTCTGCATGTGGCGGCTCAACGCCGGCTGCGCCACGCCCAGATTGCCGGCGGCGCGCGTGATGCTGCCGCCATCGGCGATCTGGACGAAATAGCGGATGCTGCGCAGATCCATATGGCATGAATTGGAGCGGGTGCGGCGGGGCGGCGATCCCGGAAACATGTGCCCCGAAAACCAGAACTGATAACAAACTGGCATGAATTCGGCAAGCAGTCAACCTCGATGAGGGATCCCTTTCCGCTCTTTCCGGGAACGACGGCGCCTCCCGCCGGGCGGCGCTCACCGTGAACCATGCTGAAACGATATGCCACGGATAATGATTTGATATTTGTGGAGCATGCCGGTGATTGGTTAACATGCCCGTCGGCCCGGACGCGTGTGCGCCCAGCCCCCTCCCCTGCGGGCCGCCGGGCGCGAACCCAAACCGGACGAATTCACGAGGATGGAAGTGAAACAAATCAACGTCGGCATCATCGGCACCGGCTGGTGCGGAGGCATCCGGGCGGATACCTGCGCGACCAACCCGGTGGTGAAGCACCTGCACCTGGCGGAGGTCAGGCCGGAGCGCCTGGCGGAAGTCGCCAAGGCGACGCGCGCGAAGACCGCCACGAAGGACTACCGCGATCTGCTCAAGATTGAAGAGATCGACGCCTTCATGATCTCGGCCACGCCGGAGTCGCACCACTATCCGATGGCGCGCGACTGCCTGCTGGCCGGCAAGCACGTGTTCCTCGAGAAGCCGATCGCCATCGAGCTGCACGAAGCGGACGAGCTGATCGCCATTGCGAGGAAAAACCGAGTAAAGTTCACCATCGGCTATTCGCAGCGTTTCAATCCCAAGTTCGCCTACGTCAGGAAATCCATCCATGACGGCACCATCGGAAGACCGGTGAGCGCGCTGGTAAGCCGCCACATCACGCGCGGGCTGGGCAAGAAGATCACCGGCCGCACCAAGCTCTCCCCCGCGGCGATGGAAGCAACCCACAACCTCGATTTCGTGCTGTGGTGCCTGGAGCCGGCGAAGCCGGTGCGCGTGTTCTCGACGGTCAACTATGGAGCCATGCGCGAATCCACCGGGGCGGACATTCCCGACACGCAATTGATCATCGTCATCCTGGACAACGGCGTCTCCTTCGTGGTCAACGCTGGCTGGAGCCTGCCGCCCGGCTACCCGAATTTCGCCACCACCTGGATCGAGATGGTCGGCACCGAAGGCGCGCTGCTGGTGGACGACAGCCATCGCGACGTGATCCTCAACACGATGCAGCACGGGATGCGCCTGCCGATGTCCTCCATGCCGGGCGAGTTCGTGGACCATGCCTACGCCGGGCCGATGAAGGCGGAAACGGTGCACTTCCTCGAGGCGGTCGCCTGCGACCGGCCGGTCCTGGTCACGCCCGAGCAGGCGCGGCAGGTGATGGAGGTTTACATCGCCGCCGACCTCTCCGCCGAGCGCAACGAGCCGGTGAACCTGCCGCTCCCGGAGTCGCGCGCCTCGGCTGCTGCCGCGCACTGACCGACAATTGAACCGCCAAGACCGCCAAGCACGCCAAGAAAAACAGGACGAGAATTAGGTCTTATGACAAGAAAGAAACCCAAGCGCATCGGCCTCGCCATCGTCGGCGCCGGCCGCGTCGGCCTGATCTGCGGCGAGCTCGCAACGCGCCATCCCGAAGTGGACTGGATCGGCATCGCGGAGATCAACCCGGAGCGCGGCGAGATCGTGCGCGAGAAGTGCGGCGCGGATTTCGTCACCACCGACTTCCGCGAGCTGCTGGCGCGCCCCGAGGTGAACGCCGTCGTCGTTTCGACCGACGAGCACCTGCACGTGGATCCCGTCGTCATGGCCGCGGAGCGCAAGCTGCCGATGCTGATCGAAAAGCCGCTCGCGACCGATCTCGCCGAATCAGAAAGCACGCTGGCCGCCATCGAGAAGGCGGGCGTGGACGCCGTCATGGGCTACACCCAGCGCTTCCGCCGCCGCTGGCTGGTCGCGAAGGAGAAGGTCCGCTCCGGCGCGCTGGGCGAGGTCACGATGGTCACCTCCCGCGCCTTCATGAACCGCCTGGTCGCCATCGACAACTACAAGCGCAGCGACAACCGCGCGGAAGTGACGCCGATGGTGATCTCGGGCACGCACGCACTCGACATCGTGATGTGGCTGATGGAGGCGAAGAAGCCGGTCGAGGTCTACGCGCGCTCGGTGAACAAGGCGCTGGGCCCCACCTGGCAGGGCGTGGACGGCACCGGCTACACCATCACCTTCGACGACGGCGCGATCTATCACGGCGTGATCTCCTGGGCGCTGCCCGAGATCTGGCCGGGCGCGGTTTACAGCCTCGAGATCGGCGCGGTTGGCACCGAAGGCGTGCTCACCATAGACGACACCCACCGCGACATCGTTCTCGCCACCAACCTGATCCAGGCGGAAGGCTATGCGCCGGATAAGCGGCGCCACGTGGACTTCCTCACCAGCTACCCGGTCGGCGACATGGCGCTCGGCGAGCTGCGCGGCCCGATGCGCGAAGAGACCAATTCGTGGCTCAACCGCGTCTCGCTCGGCGTGTCCACGCAGCACGCGACCGCCCGCGAGGGCCACAATCGCCTGATGCTGACCAAGGCAATCGATCTTTCGGCGCGGCTCAGGAGGGCGGTGAGGCTGCCGATCACCGCCGCGGACATGGGCGGCGCCCCGTAAGCGCGCCCCCGCATGGCATCACGCGTCACCCAGGAGGAGATCATGCTAACCGCCAGAATCGCAAGCCTCGTCGTAGCGGCCGCATTCGCGGCCGGCGCGGCGGCCGCGCAGGCCGCGGAGCAGTTCCCGGTCCGGCCGGTGCGTCTCATCATCCCGTACGCGCCCGGCGGCGCCACCGACATCACCGCCCGCCAGCTGCAACCCCGGCTGAGCGAACTGTGGAAGCAGCCGATCATCGTGGAGAACCGGCCCGGCGCTTCCGGCAACATCGCGCTCGAGCTGGCGGCGAGGTCGGTGCCCGACGGCTACACGCTGTTCGTTGGCAACGTCTCAACCAACGCGATCAACGAAACCACGTTCAAGTCGCTGAAAGTCAGGCCCTCGCGCGATCTGACTGGGGTCACCAACCTGACCGAACTGCCGCAACTCTGGGTCGTGAATCCCACCCTCCCCGTGTCCAGCCTCAAGGAACTGGTCCAGTACGCCAAGAAGCCCGGCATCCGCCTGAACTACGCCTCCGCCGGGGTCGGCTCCTACCCCCATCTCGATGCGGTGAAATTCCTGAAGGCCGCGGGTATCCAGATGACGCACGTTCCGTACAAGGGCGGAGCAGGCCAGATGATCCCGGCGATCATCGGCAACGAGGTGCAGTTCATGCTCATCAACATGGCTTCTTCGATATCCAACGTCCGCGCTGGCAGGATCAAAGCCCTCGCCACCACCTGGCCCACCCGGCGGCCCGAGTTGCCGGATGTGCCGACGGTGGCGGAAGCCGGGTTTCCGGGAATGGGCACCAACGCCTGGAACGGCCTGTTCGCACCCGCCGGCGTGCCGAAGCCGCTGCTCAACCGCATCAATGCCGATGTCGTGAAAGTCATGGAAAGCCCCGAGATGAAGGCGTCCCTCGACAAGGTGTTCATGTCGGTCGTGGTCAACAAGTCCCCGCAGGAATTCCAGCAGTTCGTGCTGAAAGAGATCAAGGAGTGGGGCAAGATCGTCATCGAGAACGACATCAAGGTCGAATGAAGGACGCGGACCGCGTCCTTCATCACAAGACAGGAGAATGAAAAGAACTTCCCGCTCGAAGCACGACATCGTCATCGAGAAGGATGTCGAGATCCCCCTGCGCGACGGCGTGTGCCTGAAGGCCGACGTCTTCCGTCCCAAGGGAAGCGGCAGGTTCCCGGCGCTGATCAACATCGGGGCGTACCAGAAGGACAAGCTGTGGGTGCCGCCGCCGGACCTGGAGGAAAAGCCGAATCCCTACATGAACTGGGAGACGGTGAACCCCCTGTGGTGGGTCCCGCGCGGCTACGCCGCCGTGCGCGTGGACACCCGGGGCTCCGGCAAGTCGCCGGGCGAGACCAATCCGTTTTCGCTGCAGGAAGCGCTCGACTTCCACGATGCGATCGAGTGGTCGGCAAAGCAGTCCTGGTGCAACGGCCGGGTGGGCACCATCGGCATCTCCTACTTCGCGATGACGCAGTGGCTGGTGGCCAATCTGAAGCCGCCGTCGTTGAAAGCGATGATCCCGTGGGAAGGCGCAGCCGACATGTACCGCGACTTCGCCTATCACGGCGGCATCTTCTGCCTCGGCTTCGTGGGCAACTGGATCAACAATCACATGGCGCACCACTTGCTCGGCCGGCGCAACCAGGCGAGCCCGGATGCCTTCTCGAAGCACTGGCTCTGGCATTACCTGCGCAACAGTCTCGACACCGACCACTACTACGGGCGCCAGGCGCGCTGGAACGAAATCACGGTGCCCTTCTACAGCGCCGGCAACTGGAGCGGCATGGGCCTGCACCTGCGCGGCAACACCGAAGCGTTCATGCGCTGAAGATCCCGGCACAAGAAGCTGCGCATCCACGCCGGAACGCACTATCACCCCTTCTACGC